>JAOUJX010000037.1 GCA_029882955.1 Gammaproteobacteria bacterium | reverse complement strand
AAAGACGGCCGCATCATCAATGGTCAGGGCGCGGATACCGATATCGTTATCGCCTCGGCCAAATCCTATATCAACGCATTGAATAAGGTAATGAGCGACGCCGGGCGAACCCACCCGCAGATGGGTGACGTTTAAACGATGTTAAGCGACAGGCAACAGCACTGCCTGAAAGGAATTGGTATCCGTCGCTGTGAGGTATTACCTCTTGCTATCGCAGTACCTGAGAGTGAGCCACGAGTCAAAGCTAATCCAGTCATTGCAAAAGTTGCCGAGGCGGCTCCGCCGACACCCGAAAAGCCTGCGCTTAGAAAACCAGTTATCGATGTCCCGCTCGAAAACTGGGATGCCATCATGCGCTCAATACAACAGTGTGAAGCCTGCGAACTGGTTCAAAACTGCACCCAGAAAGTCCCCGGGATAGGTAATCAACAGGCCGATCTGATGATAGTCGGCGAAGGCCCCGGGCATGACGAAGATATCAGAGGCGAACCCTTTGTCGGTCGCTCCGGACAATTACTCGATAAAATGTTAGAGGCCATCGGTATCAGCCGCTCCCAGGTGTTTATTACCAATATTGTAAAATGCCGCCCGCCCAATAATCGTGACCCGCATGTCGACGAAGTGGCGTCCTGCCGTCGATATTTACAAGCTCAAATAGAGCAAATAAAACCAAAGGTTATTCTTTCGGTAGGCAGGGTTTCGGCCCATAGCCTGCTGGGCACGACAGAGCCCGTTGGTCGTTTGATTACAAGCTTGCATCAACTACCCGGTAGCGATATACCCGTTAAGGTTACCTATCATCCGGCCTATTTATTACGCACACCGACGGCCAAAGCTATAGCCTGGCAGGATATGAAGACCGTATTTCGAATGCTACAGGCATGAGCCATCGAACACTTAATTTTCGTCGTATGAAGACCGACGATATCGCTCAGGTGATGCAGGTTGAAAAAGCAGTTTACCAATACCCCTGGACCGAAGGCATCTTCAACGACTGTATTCGTGTCGGCTATGAATGCTGGCTGGCGGAAATCGACGCCGCGATTATCGCCCATGCTGTCATCAGCGTCGCCGCCGGCGAGAGTCATATCCTCAATATTTCTGTTAGTAATGAATACCAGGGTCAAGGGATAGGAAAACAGTTCATCGAATTCCTGGTCAACATTGCCAAAAGTAAAAATGCATCCATGATTTTGCTCGAAGTCCGACCAAGCAATGTACAGGCTATCAATTGCTATAACGCCACCGGCTTTAACGAAATTGGCTGCCGCAAGGATTATTATCCCGCAGCAAACGGCAGAGAAGATGCCTTGTTGTTTGCGCGTGAGATTGGGTAGTAAACCCACCCTACCCACCCGATTGAATCAATATCGAGATACCTGCGGAAGAACTAGTAGAAGACCTGAAGGAAATTGAAGCCCCGCCGCTGCTAACCGCTGAGGAAGAGGTTTATTACTCTCGTCTGGTGCCTGAAACGTACCCTGCCAACTGCCACAAACACCGAAAAAACTGAAACCTCCCATAGAAAAAGCCCCCTCAAACAGGCATTATACGCCCCCTGAAGTAGCCTCCATTTTGGAGTCAAAATGGTAGGGTGCATTACATGCACCTAAAATCAACATTAGATATGCCAATCACCAGAGAAAACATCCATGTCTGACATAGACGAAATGCGTCGGCGCCGCACTTTTGCAATCATTTCCCACCCCGATGCTGGTAAAACCACAGTTACCGAAAAGCTATTGTTATTCGGCAAGGCGATTCAGATGGCTGGTACAGTCAAAGGCCGCAAAGCCGCTCGCCATGCTACCTCGGACTGGATGGAACTGGAGAAGCAGCGCGGTATCTCGGTAACTTCATCGGTGATGCAATTTCCTTATAAAGACTGCATTATTAATTTACTCGACACGCCGGGGCACGAAGATTTTTCCGAGGACACTTATCGTACCCTCACCGCAGTCGACTCGGCCTTGATGGTTATCGACTGCGCCAAGGGCGTCGAGGAGCGTACCATTAAACTCATGGACGTTTGCCGATTACGCGACACACCGATTATTACATTCATCAACAAGCTCGATCGCGAAGGCCGCGACCCTATCGATTTGATGGACGAAGTCGAAGACATTCTCAAAATTCAATGCGCGCCAATTACCTGGCCTATCGGCATGGGTAAAAACCTAAAAGGCGTGTTCCATTTACTAAACGATTCGGTGCACCTGTTTTCAGCTAGCGATTCCGATAAAATATCCTCTGGTGAGGTTATCGAAGGCCTCGATAATCCAAGACTCGACGAAGTTCTGGGTAGCATGGCTGCCGAGTTTCGTGACGAGATCGAACTGGTACGCGGTGCCTCGCATGAATTCGACCTGGATGCCTATCTCAAAGGCGAACTAACCCCGGTATTTTTCGGTTCGGCGATCAATAATTTTGGCATGTCCGAATTACTCGATGCCTTTAATATGTATGCGCCCGCACCGATGGCACGCCCAACCCGCACCCGCCTGGTCGAACCCGATGAAGATAAGCTCACCGGTTTCGTTTTTAAAATACAGGCAAACATGGACAAACAACACCGTGATCGTATCGCCTTCATGCGCATTTGTTCCGGCAAATACAATCGTGGTATGAAGGTGAAACACGTGCGTATCGGCAAAGACATGAAAATACCCGATGCGCTGACCTTCATGGCATCTGACCGTGGACACGTCGATGAAGCTTACACAGGCGACATCATCGGCATTCATAACCACGGCACCATTCGCATCGGCGACAGTTTCACTCAGGGCGAAGACCTGGCGTTTACCGGCATTCCAAATTTCGCACCCGAGTTATTTCGTCGAGCGCGTCTGAAGGACCCTCTAAAGATGAAGGCTTTGCTCAAGGGTCTAACTCAGCTCTGCGAGGAAGGCGCTACCCAGCTTTTTAAACCACTTGCCAACAACGATCTGATACTGGGCGCAGTCGGTGTCCTGCAGTTTGATGTCGTCGCACACCGTCTTAAGGACGAATACTCAGTCGATTGCCTGTTCGAAGCGGTGAATGTCAACACTGCGCGCTGGGTAACCTGTAGTGATGAGAAAAAGCTGGACGAGTTTAAGGTTAAAGCGCGCAACAACCTGGCGCTCGACCATGCGGGCGATCTGGCTTATGTCGCCCCATCGCGTGTCAACCTGACTATGACCCAGGAACGCTGGCCGGAAATAGAATTCCTCGCCACCAGAGAACATGGCATCTACGACAGCGATTAGGACTATCCTGCCTGGACTGGCTGCCGTGCTCTCAAGCCAGGCCGTGGCAGCCGGTACCGGGTTGAATACCCGCGACCAGAATCCGATGCTTCAGGCCTACTACCTGCCCAGTATCGATATTCAGCAAGACAGCGGCTGGTATTTGAGACATTCGCTGTTCATCACCAATACTTTCCAAAAAGAAGATACTGCCAACGAGAGCTTGCTCATCGATGTTGAAAACTACCGCTACGATTTATCTCTGGCCTATCAGGCCGAACATTGGCGAATATCAGCTACCTTACCTTTTATCGCAAACGACGGCGGTAGCCTTGACGGTCTGATCGAAGACTGGCACGACACTTTTAACCTGCCTCAGGGTGGCAGAGTCACCAATCCGGACGACCAGATCAGTCTCAGCTATAGCCGTAACGGGCAAACCATATTCGAACAAACCAGATCCGATAGCAATATTGGTGATCTTGGGCTCTCCTTCAACTATCGACTGACGAAAGCTGAGAATGCCAGTACGGAACTCGGCATTGGTATCGAGTTACCCACTGGCTCAATCGAGAGTAATAGCGGCAATGAGTCTACTGATATCGCTTTATGGCTGAACAAATCAGGACAGCTGTCAGAACAGATCACTTTTTATGGTTTGATCGGGCTTAGCCTGCCCGGTAAAGGCGGACAACTTAAGGATCATTTGAAGGAGCGTATCTGGCTCGCACAAATTGGTAGCGAATACGACTTTACAGCAAATATGACCGGAGTCATGCAAATTGACCTACATACAGCTACACTTAACGATACTGAACTGAAGGCTTTTGATAACTCGGTACAGCTGCAACTGGCGTTACAGTTTAAAAACTGGTTTAACAATTATCATGTCGACCTGTTTTTTTCGGAAGATATTATGGTTAAATCGGCTCCTGATATCACATTCGGATTAAGGTTGAGTCGAATAAACTTTGAATAAATAACAGCTATTACCATTACCCGGTTAAATAATAGATAAATTGAAACGTGAAATAATTATGGATAAAAATGTAAGTTCCCGAAATACGCGGGAAAAGGCGTTGCGACTTAATCTAGATTTAAACAAGTACGGTACTATCGCGGAGATTGGCGCTGGCCAGGAAGTCGCGCGGCAATTTTTCAAGGCCGGGGGTGCGGCAGGAACTATTGCTAAAACTATCTCGGCCTACGATATGAAATTCTCTGACGCCATTTACGGCGCGCAGGACGATGGCAGATACGTTAGCGAGTCGCGAGTCAAGGCAATGCTCGAAAAGGAGTTCGATCTGGTCATCAACCGCGTTGGCACCTCACGATCAAAGGCTTCACGATTTTTTGCCTATGGCACAACGATCGCAGCGAAGAGCTATAAAGGCGATAACGAATGCCATGCCTGGTGTGGCATTCGAATTCAGATGTACCCCAATGCAACACCATCAGAAATCGTCGTACATGTTCGTATGCGTGACAATAATGCCGATAGACAACAGTCAGCCATGGGCACCTTTGGCGTTAATTTAATATATGCCGCCTTTTATTATTTCGAAGACCCGAAGACAATGATCGATTCGCTCACAGACGATCTTGAGCAAGATCGAATCGAAATCGATTCTATCGAATTTACAGGACCCTATTTTGAAGATCTCGATAACCGTGCCATCAATCTACACCTGATTCGTAGCTGGAAGACACGAGCTATCATGTTTAAGCCCGATGGAACGGTCATTACTCCTGCAGAAATGCTGTATAAAAAGAATGTGCTCACCATCCGTGGCACTTTTCGCCCGATTACCCGTTTGAACGTCGACATGATTGAACAGGGGCTTAAGTCTTTTGCCGCGATGGATGGTGTAGACAAAGACAATATTATCGCCCTCGCCGAGATATCGCTTAATGATATGCGCGGTAACGACTTAAAGGTTTCGGAGGAAGATTTAATCGAGCGCGTCAGTCTGCTTAACTCGCTTGGCTATAGCGTAATGGTGACCGACTATACGCGATATTTTTCTTTACGTGCTTACTTCAGGCAATTTACCAAGATGCAAATCGGCATCGTGGTTGGTATTGTCAACATCCGAGAAATATTCGATGAGAGTAGCTACCGTGGCGTCGAAGGTGGCATTTTAGAAGGTTTCGGTAAGCTATTCCCCGATAACACGCACTTATTGGTATACCCGGAAATCGATCAATTCGGAAACCTGAGAGACTATAGCAATGTCGATTTGCCGGATAACCTTCAATATTTATACAAGCATTTGCTGAAAAATAATTTTATTCTCGGTATTGAGTCAAGCGACCACGAGTTGTTTAAAATTTTCTCTCGCGAGATTCTAGCCCGACTACCTAATGGCCGTGGTGATTGGGAAAAGAGCCTGCCCGACGGGGTTGCCGACTTAATTATTGAGCATAAACTGTTCGGTTATAAAGATTGAATTAACAGCAGGATTTAACTTCGGGACCACAGCAGCTGGAATTTTGATCTGCTGAGCTACCAAATACCTGCGCATCTTCCATCGTATGGTAGGCTTCCCAGGCGATGCCCGCAGGATCTGTTACCCACGACTTTTCAGAACGAGCATAGCAGCATACGCCTTCACCGGTATTTAAAGCTTCAATACTGGATTGCTCCAGTTGCTGGCGTATCGCATCTAATTCTTCAGCCTCATCGGCCTGAATCCCGAGATGATCGACTCCCTTCTTTCCTGAACGGGTTGAAATTGCGAAATTAATACGTGGATCTTCCAGCATCCACTTGGCGTAGTCTGGTTTAGTCTTAACAGGCTGTTCGCCAAATAGTGCATTGTAAAACACAACGCTTTGCTCAATGTTTTCGACACCGACATGGATATGCATTCGTTTCATGGGTTTACTCCGGTTTACTTAATAACCATAGCTTGTTGGACATAATATATATCATCACTCTCCCCACGCATAATCACTCGGGACGATTGGTCTCAAACTCGTGGCACTTAATTCATTTCCCTGTTATTTTATCTGTTAAAACCACTCGACGACAAATGACATCCCAATTTCATCGCTTTCTACGCTGGCTGCTGTTCCTGTGGGTTAAGGTCGAGGTTTTCCCTCGCGAAAATCCGCCCTTCGATTTCAACACTTCAATACCGACGCTATATGTGCTGGCAGACCGGGGCCTGAGCGATTTACTGGTTTTAGCCCATACTACTAACGCACTGGGTTTGCCCAATCCATTTCAACGAGTATCGATCCCCGGCCTGGGATATCATGACTCGGTCTATAGTATTGCCTCACGTAACCCGTTAATCGACTGGATAAGGCGCCGTAAAAAACAGCCTAACCTGCTACAGGATTTTATTGATGCCCTGCAAAGAGGCGGCCCGGTAAAACTTCAGATAGTCCCGGTATCGGTTTATTGGGGAAGACCTGTAGCCAGACAGAAACACTGGCTACAGGTCTTATTTGCAGATACCTGGGCGGTTACCGGTAAGACGCGAAAATTTTTCACACTACTAATCCATGGTCGCAGTGCCCGTTTATTATTTTCCAGACCACTGTATTTCGAGGCTCTGGTCAGTGAGTGCGACTATTCGGCCGAAAAACTTCATGCATTGCTACTAGATCAGCTAATGCGGCAACGCGAGGCCACCTTTGGCCCTCGCATAGACAATCGCAAGGTCATCACAAACGCCGTCATCAATAGTCCTGAAGTACGGGCTGAAATCGAAAACTCTGCTATTGGAAAAAAGCTAACGCCGTCTAAAAACACGGCTCGAGCAAAGATTTATTGCAAAGAAATATTCGCCAATTGTACACAACTTACGATCGAATTAATGCTGCGCGTGCTCAACCAATTCTGGCGACGTTTCTATTCCGGTATCGAAATTTATAACGTCGACACGATTAAACAAACCGCCCTCACCCACCAGATGGTATATGTACCCTGCCACCGTAGCCATGTCGATTATCTTTTACTTTCCTATATCATTTTCACCGAAAACCTGGCGATTCCCTATATCGCAGCCGGGAACAATTTAAACCTGCCAGTCATTGGCCGGATCCTGCGCGGTGGCGGTGCTTTCTTTATTCGCCGGAGTTTTAAGGATAATCCACTTTACGCTGCAGTAATGCGATCTTATGTCGAGCAACTGGTAAAACTCGGTGTACCGCTTGAATATTTTGTCGAAGGTGGACGCAGTCGCACTGGTCGGCTACTCCAGCCAAAGCTCGGCATGCTGGACATGACCGTCGAGGCTTACATTAAATCGCAGGCGCGCCCCCTGGCATTTATTCCGGTTTATATCGGTTACGAAAAACTCATCGAAGGAGGTTCTTATCTCGGTGAACTCTACGGTGCAAAGAAAAAAAGTGAGTCATTAGCTGGTGCAGTAAGAGCTTTCACCCGACTAAGAGGCGATTTTGGTCGCGTTACCGCCAGCTTTGGTGAACCGATAATACTTTCGGAGTTACTTGATCAGGCCCAGTCAGACTGGTCAATTCGTGCGGATGAAATAGGCCAAAAACCGTACTGGTATCGCAATGTAATCAACCGCTTATCTAGAAAAATCATGACAGGCATCAATCACGCCGCCGTGATCAACCCGGTCAACATGATTGCGACCGTTTTATTAGCAACTCCTCGCCAAAGCATCGACTTAATAGAGCTCACCGAACAGTCCGCTCTCTACAGACAATTGGTTGAATCAACCGATGTGCTTAATTCTGTACAATTCACCGAGAACATTGATGCAGACCAGATAAAGACAATAGCTCTGAAAAAATTGCTAAATATTCGAGAGCATGAACTCGGTGATATTGTTTTTCTTAAGCCCGAAGATTCTGTATTGATGAGTTATTATCGAAATAACAGTCTTCATGTTTTCATCATACCGGCACTAATCGCCTGCTGTTTTGACAACACAGCGAGAGTTCCGCTGGAAAAAATTGTCAGTATTATTCGCACTCTTTATCCTTTTTTACAGGCAGAACTACACCTTGAATGGGAAATCGAAGAACTGGGTGATCTGGTGGAAAAATTTGTAAATACCATGGTGCAACTCGAACTATTGCGCGAAGGTAAAAAAGGCTTACGACGACCCGAACGTAGCAGTCGGCGCTTTGTCGATCTGCACCGATTAATATTAATCGTACAGCCCATACTGGAGCGTTACTACATGACCTTTATTGTATTGTGGCAATCGGCAAAGACCCCAATGCGTGAGGCTGAACTGGAACAACGCTGTCATTTACTGGCTCAGAAAGTTTCTATGTTACACGGTATTAATGCGCCCGATTTCTTTGACCGGGCACTGTTTCGGCATTTTATCGACACCATGCTTGAGCTAGATTATTTGATGGAAAATGAAGATGGTAGCTTACGGTTCTCGGATGACTTTGACCAAATCAATCTGGATATCCGTAGCCTGCTCAGTTTTGAGGTGCGTTGCACCATCCTCGCGATGATTCGGCAATAAACATGAAATCAATTTTTCTCAATAAACTGCCTGATTTTTCGTCGTTCCTGTTTATTGGGTTTATGGTCGCTTGACGGCCTCTGCATGGCTGCCAGTTTTCGTTTGTCGGCTTCGCGCTGACGCTGACTCAGACTCTCCTCGGTTTCTTTATACAGGCTTTGGGCCACTGTCGCGGAACCTCGTTTACCACTCAAGCCAGTGACTACGACTTCGATGCGTTCATAACCACGTGATATTTGATAACAGTCGTCAATCTTTACCGCCCGTGAGGGCTTTATCCTTTGGCCATTCAGGTGCACTTTGCCGCCATTAACGGCCTGACTGGCGAGCGCCCTGGTTTTGAAAAAGCGCGCTGCCCATAACCATTTATCAAGCCGGATTTTTTCTTCTTCGAGCACTTATGTTCGCAATGTCTGCTGCATATCGGCTACTTCCTGCTCTACCTGGTCGAGAAAATCATAGCCATAGTCGTCGATACGGTAGAGATCGAGTTTATTTGCTATCGGTAGTTGGTGAATGACAATCGACTCATCAAGCTGGCCGGATTTTTCCATAAACAATAATTTAGACGCGATTATAATATCGACATAATCGGCTGGCTGGCCCGTGTCGCGATGCCATTGGTTCGAGTGTTCTACAACACTCAGAAACTCAGCATCGAAATTCCAGCGATCAAACAGCAATCGACTAATCGGCTCACGCAGGTTATTCAGACTTTTTTTGATCGAATCGACGTTACTGACCACCCCGGGCCTTTCATCGATATATTTTAATATGGGTATCACTCCAAGATTGCTCAGCAAACCAGCTAGTAGAGCTTGCTCTGGGTCGAGATGCTTTGCCTGATTTTGAGTAATCACATAGGCCAGTGCCGAGACCTGTATGCTTTCTTCGTAGATTTGTTCGATCAACTGTTTAACCAAAGAAGAACGCGCGTGAAACAGCTCGCTAACCGAAAGACCGAAACTCAAATTTCTGGTAGTTTCCAGACCCAGGCGTCGCACTGCATCGCGTACTGTTTTTATCTCTCGCCAGGTGCCATATAGAGGGCTATTGACAACCTTGATGAGTCTCGCGCTGAGAACCGGGTCGGTTTGCACAATCTGGATGATTTCGGAACTACCTACATCGGCCTCATTGATTAGTTGTCGAATCTTCAGCGCTGCTTCGGGTAATACCGGTAATTGTAACTGCTCGTCTTTGTAGGCCTGCTGTAACTGTTCGTAGAGTTGTTGTTCTTCGCTTACCAGTCGTTCTTCGTCGAGATCTCGATCGCGGGCCTGGCGCTGCGAATAAAGCCCCTCGAATAGCGCTCTTTCGATTTCGAGAATGACCCCATGGCTGGTGAATAAAGCTGAATCTTCTTCCTTTAGCTCGTCGAATAAGGGCAATAGGCCGCGATGTTCGGTATGAGTAAAACTCTCCACCACGAAACCACCCGATAACAGGGAAATATTGCCTTCGAGCAAATAAAAAATTGATTCCTGTTCCGGGGATACTAGCGTATGCGGTTTCAATGGCCAAACTGACGCAGTTTCGAATACATAATCCAGATCATTACGATTCAATTCGCAAAGCGGTATAAGCTTATCCCGACGGGAAAACGATTTTAGCTGTTCATCCATTGGTTATAATGACTTTTAGCTGGAGCATTCTATATAGCACAACTTATCGATGGCTTTTATTTAAATATTTCATTACCCGGTCTGCCATGGAAAATCCGCTGAGTACAGCGCCTTCTATTCGTGGAGCGGTACACCAGTCGCCACAGGCGCCGATAGCATCGGATTCAATGAATAAGCAGTCTTCGTTCACCGGGTTAATAGGTGTCGCATGCTTCCAGCAATGTACCGACGATGATACAGGTTTTTGTTCACTGATATCCGCCGCTTCCCAGAATGCATCGAGCAAAGCGTGCATCACTCTGCCCCTGAAACTGGCCACGTATTGCTGTGACCACTCGGGTGAGGCATGCAAAACCCAGCAATCAGCATCGGTTCTGGGATCGGATACCTGATGCCTTGATACCCAGGATAAAGGCGAATCCAGCACGTAGGCGGCATCGTAAGGCAAATCTAGTCTATTTTCGAAGGCAAACATGCCGCTCCAGCAAACAGTCATGCCGACCGACTCCGCCAAAGCACGAATATGCGCGACATTGCTACATAAACTGGCGGCTTCGTGTGCCTCGGTGGCTATAATAACGACATCGTAAGCACCGAGATAATCGCCTCGTTCGTTGAACAACCGCCATCCGCCATCGTCCTGCTTTTCGATTTCGCAGATATTGGCAGAATGCATAATATCGCAATTTTTAGCGAGTTGGTCGGTAACCACCTGCATTCTGGGGTGACCCACAAATCGCTGGGTCGCCATATCTACATTACTAACCTGCCCTCTTTCCAGTTCGACAATCCATCCATCCCAGGGACGCACGACATTATCCGATTGCCAGGATGAGACAATATTCCAGAATAGTGGATTATTAACGGTGAAATACTGAGCGCCATGGTTGAATTCGTAATCACCCGCTCGAAACTGACTGACTCGTCCGCCAGGGAAAATACTTTTTTCGAATATTTTCAGCCGGGGTACCAGCCCCTGCAACGCGGTACCACAGGTAAGGCCCGCGATGCCTGCACCGATAATAGCGACGGAAGGTGTAGCTGACATAAAACCTGACTACAAAGCCGGAAAGTCACCGGCATATTCAGATATCCATTCTTTTGCCGCTTCTTCGATGCTGAGCGTACGACCTTGCTGCTGCTCGACTTCCCGACGATAGTGCTCTATATGGCAGATTTGCTCGATCATACGAAGTCGGAATACTTCTTCCGACCGGTCAAACTCAAGGCCTATTTCGTATCCATTTTTGGCTTTTTCGCACCAGACCACGCGGCCTTCGAGAAAATTATTCTGCTTTATGAGTGGTATACAGACTCGTACTTTCTGCAGGACGTCAAGCGCCTCGGGCGATACAAATGAAAGCCCACCTAAGCTGATATTGGTGAGCGTTTCATCGCCATCGTCACTATCGTCTACCCGGTCCAATACCACCTGAATAGGCACATCGGACGGGTGACGAATATATTTTCGAATAGTCGTATTATCCTGCAATCGACACCAGCATTTTATTGAGTTTAGCAACGAAACTGGCCGGGTCTTCAAGTTGCCCCCCTTCTGCCAGTAACGCCTGGTCGAATAATATATCAGACCAGTCGGCAAACTTCTTCTTCGATTTCTCAGCATCGAGCTTTTGCACAATCGGGTGATCAGGGTTTATTTCCAGAATCGGCTTTGAACTTGGCATAGCATGGCCCGCTTCTTTAAGAATTCTCTGCATGTGCATGGCCATATCGTGCTCGTTAAGCACGATACAGGCTGGCGAATCGGTGAGTCGATTGGTGACACGCACCTCCTCGACCTTTTCATCAAGCGCCTCTTTCATGCGTTTGACTAATTTCTCTGACGATTTGGCCTTTTCCTCGAGCTCCTTTTCTGATTCTTCGTCTTTACCCAGATCCAGCTCACCTTTGGCGACCGACTGAATTTTCTTTCCATCGTATTCGTTTAGATGCGAAGTTAACCATTCATCAACGCGGTCCGATAACAGCAATACCTCGATGCCTTTCTTCTTGAATATCTCCAGATGCGGGCTATTTTTCGCAGCTGAGTGCGAATCGGCGGCGATATAGTAAATTTTCTCCTGTCCTTCCTGCATACGACCTATATAGTCGTCGAGCGAAACAGTCTGCTCGGGTTCACCGCTATGCGTGGTCGAAAAGCGTAATAATTTGGCAATCTTTTCTTTATTTGCAAAATCCTCTGCAGGGCCTTCTTTCAAAACTTTACCAAACTCAGTCCAGAATGCCTGGTATTTTTCCGGGTCGTTTTTAGCAATTTTTTCCAGCATGCTCAGGATTTTCTTCACTGATCCACTTCGAATATTGTCGATGACCTTGCTACCCTGCAATATCTCGCGAGAAACGTTGAGCGGCAGGTCATTAGAATCGATTAAGCCTCGCACAAACCGCAG
This sequence comes from Gammaproteobacteria bacterium, assembly GCA_029882955.1. Classification (GTDB taxonomy): domain Bacteria; phylum Pseudomonadota; class Gammaproteobacteria. Next base: position 4,436 of record JAOUJX010000037.1, on the reverse strand, counting down.
ATAGCGAGGCATCAGCTTTTCGGCATCTTCCATGATAAATACCCGCTGTACATAAAGTTTGACGCCATGCTTTGAGTCACGATCATACAGGTCGAAAGGCGCGCGAGCTGGTATGTAAAGCAACGAAGTATATTCGGTGGTGCCTTCGACCCGGTTATGGCTCCAGTCGATAGGGTCTTCGTAGTCGTGGGCAACGTGCTTGTAAAACGCTTTATATTCTTCGTCCGTGATATCACCTTTAGCACATGTCCAGAGCGCAGATGCCTGATTAACAGTTTCTTCTTCGATAACTGTTTCGCCACCCTCTTCTTCGGGTTCGATGGTTTTATCCATCACAACCGGAAAATCGATATGATCGGAATAGGAAGTGATGATCGAACGTAATTTCCAGTCGTTGAGAAATTCATCCTCGGCTTCGCGCAGTTTCAGAACGATTTCAGTACCACGCTTAGCTTTATCGATTGAGCTGATACTATATTCACCCTTACCGGTTGAAACCCATTCGACACCATTTTCATGCGAATCACCTGCTTTACGGGTTCTCAGCGTAACTTCTTCGGCGACAATAAACGAAGAATAAAAGCCGACACCAAACTGGCCGATTAAATTGGCATCATTTTTCTGATCACCAGTGATCGATTCGAGGAAGGATTTAGTACCCGATTTTGCGATAGTCCCGATATGATCGATCACTTCATCACGAGTCATACCGATGCCGTTATCAGAAATAGTGATTGTACGATTATCCTTGTCGTAACTCAGTTTGATTTTGAGTTCGATATCGTCTTCGTACAAGCTGGCATCAGACAGCGCTGTGAATCGTAATTTATCGCAGGCGTCTGAGGCGTTAGAAATCAATTCTCGCAGGAATATATCCTTGTTTGAATACAGCGAATGGATCATCAGATCCAGTAGCTGGTTTACCTCTGTTTCAAAACCACGGGTTTCTGCATTGGCCGATACAGTCATATTTAAAGCTCTCCTGAAATATATTTGATATTAACGACCCTAATATGAGGTTACCGTGAACAGGATTCAAGAGCTAAAAAGGCGGAAAAACTAAATTTCTCTACTAGACTATTCCATAACTAACCCGGAAGGAGACAGCCTGTTGAATATCTTCAACCATATAAGTAAATATGCCTTACTAACTATAGTAATGTCATCGGGATTAAACGCCTCCGAGATAGAACCGATCATCATCGGTCTCGATGCCGACATGTCGGCCGGCGCAGCTCGTGGTGGTTTGGCTATCCAGCGGGGTGCTGAAATTGCCATCAATGAAATAAATGACAACGGCGGAGTATTGGGTAGACCTTTGCTACTGGAAAGCAAAGATCACCGGGGGAATCCAGCTCGTGGTCTCGATAATATAAAGTCCTTTGCATCAAGGAATGAAGTCGTCGCGGTACTGGGCGGGGTACATACACCTGTGGCTATGCACGAACTCGAAGCCATCCACGATCAACAATTAATTTATCTCGGTCCCTGGGCGGCTGGAACCCCAATAGTGAATAATGGGTATAGCCCAAATTACGTATTTCGTGTGTCAATCCGAGATGAATTCGCCGGTGCATATTTAGTTGGTGAAGCTTTGAAAAAAGGTTATAGAAAAATCGCTCTAGCTCTGGAAAAAACAGGCTGGGGGCGTTCTAACGAGAAAGCAATGAAGATGGCACTGGCTGCAGAAGGCCTGGATCCAACCGAAATAGCCTGGTTTCACTGGGGGGCACAGGACATGGAAACAGCTGTGAAAAGTATCGCTAAAACCAGTCCCGATGTTATATTACTGGTAGCCAATACACCCGAAGGCCTGGCAATAGTCAGGTCAATAGCATCACTCCCAAAAGCAGACCGGATACCCATCATTTCGCATTGGGGTATCACCGGAGGCAGTTTTTTCGAGCAGGCAAAGGATGTACTGGGCGACGTTGACTTATCGATATTGCAGACTTATTCGTTTATTAAACCCTCGTTTCCAGACCGAGCGAACAAAGTTATTAACGCCTACCTGGAGCAATATTCTGATGCGACTGATGTACAGGATATTTTTGCCCCTACCGGCACAGCTCACGCTTACGATATAATTCAAATACTTGCGCTAGCAATAAAAAAAGCCAATACCACTAATCGCCAAAGCGTCAGGAATGCGCTTGAAAATTTAACCGCCTACAATGGGCTGGTACGAGACTATTCACCACCATTTAGCGCAGAAAAACACGATGCGCTCGATGCGAGTGACTTCAGGCTTTCGACATACGATGAGAAAGGAGTAATCGTACCATTAAAATAAATTCCACCAGAAACCAGGGGCACAGGAAGCGCTCATCCCTGATAGCCTATACTTTACAAATTGCTATTCCCGTTAGCATTATTGCTCTAATCACCATCTGGTATATCGAAAACAATTTACTAAAGTCGGCGATTGAAGCTGAGCTGCGGGAGCATATAGTAGATATCGAAGCACGTGAGAGAAAACAATTACAAAATAATTTGAATATTATAAGTAACTTTGCGAAATCTCTGGCGGAAAACGAACTGATAATCAATAGTTTGATTGATCTGGAAGGGAGAAGCGATTATATCCCTATATTCTTCAATAGGCTGGTAGCACCCCTATCCAGACAGGCTCGAACCACTCTAGTTGATTACAAAGGTCGACCTATTTCTTCAAGCGATAGTGCTAGTGACATGCCTTCGGTATCCCCGGCCATGGTAGAAAATGGCTCCTTTGTCATAGATGCTCACAAGTTATTGATCGTTGAGCCTATCTTAATATCCGGTTTTGCGGAGGGTGCCATTGTTTTACTTTATCCACGCACCGCTTATGGAGAACTGTTTGGCTATCCATCCTTTCCACACAGTCTTTTCGTTACCGATAATAGTAATCAGGTGGTTTATAGCACTAACGCCGATCTCGCCACCGAAGGCAATATCAATACAAGCTCTACTCTGGAAGGCTGGCTGCAAATTAGCCGTACTATGCCCCAAAGCAACATACACGTGACAATAGGCTCTTCGCTCGATGTTGCATTGGAGTCGATGGAGACCTTCCAGTCGATTCGCACGGTTAGCCTGGCTATTCTCCTTCTGGTTTCAATCGGGTTAGTTTTACTTCCAACCATAATAATTTCGCGCCCTTTGAAACAAATTTCTAGTACGATATCTGCGATTACCAAAGTCGAGGACCTGGAAAAACGCCTGGATACAAAAGGCCCGCGCGAAATCTCGGAAATGGCTATCGCATTTAATCGTATGGAAGACTGGTTACAATCAACCACAGTATCCAGAGATTATATGGACAGTATTTTTGGTAGCATCACAGAAGGCATTGTTACTATCGATACAAAGGGAGTCATCACAACCTTCAATGCTTCTGCTTCGGGATTATTCAGATATAGCAGCGAAGAAATCATCGGTCAGAATGTTTCAATCCTGATGCAGGAGAGTGAACGCCAGGATCATGATGGCTATATTAAGAAAGCAGCATTTCACGAAACACGTATCATCGCTCAAAACCGTGATCTGCAGGGTCGACGCAAAGATGGCTCGCTCTTTCCTCTTGAGCTTATTGTTACGCCACTGGATGAAGGTGGGGTAAGAGGTTACGTCGGCACCATTCGTGATATCACTGAACGAAAACTCATCGAGCAAAAACTGGCAGAGCGATCACAGGAACTCAAACGCATGAACAAGGAACTAAAGTTCATGGCACTAAACGACTCTTTGACTGGACTAGGTAACCGAAACCTGTTTGCTGAGCGACTCAGTACCATGATCGCTACCAGCAAACGCAATCGAACGCCATTTTCTCTACTCATGATGGATTTGAACAAATTCAAGGAGGTCAATGATACTTACGGGCACGAGGCCGGTGACGAAGTGTTGCGTGTCGTTGGCCATAGGTTGCAGAAACTAGGTCGAGATGCCGATATGTTCTTTCGTCTGGGCGGTGATGAATTCGCCGGAATCGTGACTACAGGCGTGACGGAGACCGGATTAACCACTATGGCAGCGCGTATTATCGATATCCTCAAAGTTCCTATAGAGTTCAATTCGGACCAATTCAATATAGGCGTTAGTATCGGTATCGTACTTTTCCCCGATCACAGCGACCACGAGGATGAACTTTTACGACTATCCGATCAAGCGATGTATGATGCCAAGCGTGGTCGACTTGGGCACCTGATTGCTTCAGTACCTGGCTAATCATCCGCATATCAAGTTCCTGCCCCGCATAGGGTTCGCTGCAAACTTGACAAGTCTGGCGGCAAGCCTTCTACTGTTCGCCCTGTTATCAAAACTACAACATCGGGGAGAAGCAAGGTGAACATATACGACAATATTCTTGGTACTATAGGCAATACTCCAGTAGTAAAAATCAGTAAAATAGCGCCTTCTCACGTCAACCTGTACGCTAAAATAGAAGCCTTTAA
>JAOUJX010000337.1 GCA_029882955.1 Gammaproteobacteria bacterium | reverse complement strand
AGTCGCGCTTTCTGGTCGAATACCATGACATTGTGGCTCTCGTTACCGGTAACATAAATATAATTTGTTTTTGCATCGACCGCGACATCAATCGGGCGTACCGGTTTGCCGTCTCTAATAATGGGGATTTCTCCCGAATACTCACCTTTGGCGGTCAGTATCTGGATGCGGTGATTACCGCTGTCCGCCACATAAATTCGGCCCTTGCTATCGATACCCAGGCCCACCGGGTCCTGAAACTCTCCCTCGCCTGAGCCCTGCTGACCCACGGTAAATCTGGTTTTACCGTCTTTACCTAGTACCACGAGCCGGTGATTTCCGCTATCGACGACATAAATGCCTGATCGATAAACCTCGACATCGGTAGGCAATACCAGGGAGCCCGAATCGCTATCGGTAATATCGAATAAGTGGTTTATTGACCGACTGGGCGGCTCCGTAGCGTTTACGCCCAGAGTGTAGAAACAGGTCAGAGTAAACAGTAATACCGCTGTGTTTCTCTGGACAGCTAACCCCACTATTGACTCTCTATCTCGAGCGAAGAGGTATCTTCCTTGAATAAATTGGGTAGATAAAATTTCTTATATTTTTCGACAATGCCGATGATATTCAAATTAGTGATGTCGTCTATCCGCTGCTCGCTGAAACCCAGAGCACGGTAGGGCAGATAACTGTCTTTTTCCTGGGTATGACAAATCGAGCACTCGCGACCTTTTGGGCTGGCTAATTTGTGGAATAACTTTTTCACCGCCTCCTGGTCAGTATCAGACAGTTGATCCTTGATTGCCAGGTACTCCTGTGCCTGGGGATCTGTTTCTGGTATTTCGAGCAACTGTCTGCCATTTTCGGTTTCGCTATAGGCGACGATCTTGGAGTAATAATCGTCGGTTTCCTGCAGGTACCCGGTGTTGGGATCGACGTCGACCCCATAAGGTTTACCCGTGACTTCGATGCCAGAGAAATTTAACCAGGAAAAGCTGAGTGATTTCTGGTCGACCTTTTTTTCATCATTATGGCAGGTCATGCAACCGATAAACTGGGTATGCATATTCATCAGGGTTCTGATCATGGGTTCTTTGGAGTGGGGGAAGTCTCCATGGCAGGAAAGGCACACGGCCTTCTGACCCAGGTTTATCAGGTCTTCGACCGGTTCATTGTGAAAATGCCGGTTGCGCTCGGTGACACGTTGCACCTTCAACTCCTGCATCAATTTGGGTGCTTCTTTCTCGGTAAACAGACCGAATTGTTCGCCCAGAGTAACGCTCAACTCGAATATCAGGCTGGCAATAATGCCAAATAGAATGATCATCGTCAGGAATGAAATGAAGGGGTGCTCTCGGCGATGCAGGCCCTTAATAGAAAGCGGATTTCGATGGAACTCACCGCCGGGTATCTGAGCCTTGTGATCGACTATGACTAAAATAGCGATGCCCAGAAGCATAAACAGCACAACTGTCAGGACAATAAATATCACACCATCATTTTCAAATCCGAACATTGTTTTTCTACCCTAGTTTATACATTTGTCAGAAGGACCCAAATCGTGAAAATCCCGAACACTGTCCAGAAAAAAACAAATGCCAACGAAGAATAGGCAATTATTTTTTGCCAGGTAGTTAATGGCTTGATCATGGCGCTGGTGCATCTCCACTAGATCCTACAGGTTCAGGGTCTTCATGCACATGACCTTCCTCACGTAGTTCTCGTGCAACCAGCATATTCTGCAGGTAGGATCGTTCCTCCGGGATCTCGACCAGGTTGCGAAGGTATTCGAGGAAATGTTCTTCTATCTGGTGTTCGCGAGTAATCTTGCCGGTCAGAAAGGTCCATTGCATGGGGAAGCGCCCGGGCGCCAGGTGGACGTTATACCAGTGCCAGAAGGCGATCACCAGCAGGGCCAGTAGCGCTTCGTGCGGGTGTGACAGGCGCATCAGTTCCTGAAAGTGCGAGGCAATATCAGCAGGCAGTATACTGGCCCAGATATCGGGAAAGAGAAAGGAGGAACCCGAAACTACCATGACTATATTGCCGAATGCAGCGGCAAAATAATGTAATTTCTGCTTGTACATAAACTTGTCCATTTCGGGTCGCTGGTCTCTTATGCCGGCAAAGTAAAGCAGGTCGTTCTTGAAGTCCACCAGGTCTTTCAGCAGGGGAATAATGGTTCTTCTTATCTCAAAACGGCCCTTGAAGATTTGTGCTAACGGCCCCAGGGTAATGGTGAAAATATGATAGATCATGGTCAGTATCATGGCCACGGCCAGGGTGCGGTGAATGATGCGCGAAACGTCGACACCACCGATCAGCGTGTTTAATGGCTCGGCCCAGAAATGATCATAGAAAGCTACCGGTAAGCCGGTAAATGCCAGCGCCAGGAAGGTAACAAAAGTCAGCATATGCTGGATGCGGATATGTATCGAATAGCGCGGCAAATCTCCGACCGGATTCGAAACCACATTTTTATACAACAGTACCCGGTCATACGGCATTAGATGGATAAGCTCCGCGATCTCTTTGCGCCCGGCGTCATCGGTCTTGTTAATGCGCATCGAGGTTTCCAGAACTTTTTGCGCTTCTGCTGATAGTTTCATTGCCACCTTACCCGGTTTATATCTAGTTGTAGGCCTGACTTTTGATGCCCTGTATTGCTCGTATTGCTCATATCACACGATCCCTGTCCTTGCGTTTGCGGTTACTACGCCACCAGGATGAGCCGCGTCTTAATTTCCAGCTCGCGCCATCACGTCGACGACCGATGGTTTCAAACAGGGCCAGTGCGATCAGACCCGCTATAACCACATAGGAGATCCAGTTATAAATTTCTTCGGCATAATAAATAAAGGGATTGCTTTCGAGGTCCTTTGTTGGATGAGGGTCTATCGTCGCATAGTTTTCATTGGCATACTCGTGACATCGCTGGCAGGTCTCGACACGTTTGTCGTCGTGCATCGGTGAAAGCGGATCACGGGAAGGTCGAATCTCGTGAACCGACAGATAATAATTCTCGTAGTCGGCATGGCAGTCGAGACAGTTTGCCGCTTCGGTAAATCCGTAACGAGTGACCTTGCCGTGGAAACTGTCTTTGTAGGTCTCGGCTGCCACGGGGAATTTCTTACCCAGTTCTTCACCCCTGGCTTCAGCTGCTTTCAAACGTCGGTCCACCATTGACTGGTCTTCATGGCAGGATGAACACAGTTCAATAATTTCAATCGAGGAGCGCTTCACTTCACGAATACGTCGACTGGTATGGCTATACCAGGATTCGACGAATTCACGATCTTCGTGGCAGATAACGCAGCGGTCTGTGACCCTTTTGGGGATGGATTCCTCTTTCGGGTTATATATCGGATTGGTATGGCAGGTTATACAGTAAGGCTTGTCTGATTCGAGTTCACTCGTAATCTTATCTCGACCATGTACACTGTCCCGATAGGCATCGTAGATTGGTTTGTGGCTAAAGTTTTTGCCAGTAGCCGGGTTTTTAACCGAATGACATTCGGTATTGCAGGTGACACCGGTTTCAACTTCTCGGTGGGGTAGTTCTTCGATGTAGTTATGACAATCCCGGCAAGGTACGTTTCGATGTACTGTTTTGCCAAATACATGCGGCATAACATAGTAGGTTCGCCGTGCCCCGTCTTCGGTAATACGACCCATCTTCGGGTATTTATGACAAAGCAGGCAGCCTTCTTCATCGACATATGCCTGAACCGTTCCCGAATAGGGAATACCGATCATGATTAAAAATAACAGAGTAATCCAGGACTGCTTCATCGTCATTTTATTGATTCTCGTTGTTATTACGCCCAATGATAAAAACTATTTCACTTGTCATGGCAATTCAGACATATTTGTTTCGATCGCAGACGACTTTTCTCATCCGCGCCTTTTGCCAGTGAAATTTTCTTTATCACGCCTCGTTCGTGTGGATTATGACAGGTGGCACAGTAAATCTTACCATTACTGGGGTCCAGTGGCATTTCAAGATTATTTTTCTGTGTCATCTTAATCATTCTTTGACTGATTTTATTATCCGGGACTACCAGGTGGTCGGGTTTTTTGTTGCCACCCGAAAACATCATCATATTACCGCCCGGATGAGGCTGCCATTGATGACAGTTCAGGCAGAGCTCCGACCAGTTTGAATCGGTCTGCAATGTTACTTTTGTAGTGCCACCATCAGCTTTTTGTTTCGGTACCTGTTGATGACAGATCAGGCATTTGTTCTCATCGAGAATACCTTTTTCACTAATCTGGTCATGTGGGTTTAGTTTTTTATACGCACTCTTATCGTGACACTGGTAACAAATGCCTGTTTTCGTATTGTATATTCCGCCCCGCAAAAATGATCGGTTTCGTAGACTGGCCAAAGTCTTTTTGCGAGTGCCTGGTAACAGCGCATCATGGCAGGTAAGACAGTTAATTTTATTGTCGCGAGTAAGATTTTTTCTGAATTTTAGGGACATTTTTGCCAG
>JAOUJX010000336.1 GCA_029882955.1 Gammaproteobacteria bacterium | reverse complement strand
GTGTGGAGATTTCGAAACCTAACGATTCAGGTTGTCGACTTTTTCCTGGCTAATTTGCGGCTTTAACGCAGCAATCATAGCATCCAGATTTGGAACCGCCCGGGAAAATTCATCCCCATCGACACGTGATAACAAGTACTGACTCAAATCATCGTCGGTACCTGATTCCATTGTATTCGATTCTGCCAGATAGGCACGCGGGATATCCTGCATATGCAGACCCAGATAAGGTAGTTCCGGGTCTTTCTCTGGATTATATATAATTCCAATCCGGGACCTGGGGCCGACGTGAGTGGCATCCACATGACATATTTGTTCAACAGAAATAACCGGCACATAAACCCCTCGCCACAGGACCATACCCAGAAACCAGTCACTAGAATCTTCGAGCCGCCTGGGCTCGGAATAGCCAATGATTTCGGCCACCGCCGAATTAGGAATCACCAGACTTATGGATGACATCGGCAGCAGCATGCAACGAACTGAGGCGTTATCACTCATATAATCCCCGCATTGGCTCTATGCCCCAAGCGCCTGTTGAATATTATTAATCAATTCATCTTCCTGGTAAGGCTTACCCATATAATTGGAAACACCGATTTCCAGTGCCCGATCGCGGTGTTTTTCACCCGTTCGGGAAGTAATCATAATAATTGGAATTTTAGAATACTGGACCTCGTTTTGCATGTGGGAGGCCAGTTCATAACCATCCATGCGTGGCATCTCGATATCGAGTAGCATCAGGTCGGGACGAGTATCTTCGAGCTGAGCTAACGCATCAACGCCATCCTTAGCCGTCACTACATTGTAGTTATGTCTTTGCAGCAGCTTGCTTGCCACCCGGCGCATGGTAATAGAATCATCAACCACCATGATAGTATTTTGCCTGGGTACTGTGGCCGCAACCGCCTCCGACTGCTCAGCCCGATAAACGACTTTGACCGTGGCAGAATCGCTGTAGCGCACAAGTCCGTTTACATCAAGGATAAGAACAACACTACCATCGGCAAGAATACTCGCACCTGACAATCCTTTAACCTGACTCAATTGTTTACCAAGTGATTTAACTACTATTTCGCGGTTACCCAGCACTTCATCAACGTGAAGCGCGACTCGAGTGTCGCCTGAACGCGTTAGTATCACCGGCTGTTTGACCTGGCTTTCATTAGCTTCGATTTGAGTACCCGCGCCGACTAAATGAGAAAGGAAATGCAGAGCAAATTTTTGACCCGCAAACTCTAACTCGGCAGCTTCCTCCTGGTAATACTCAACCAGCTTACTGGTTTCGAGGCGAGTAATACCCTCGATGTTGATCAAGGGGATAGCATAGGTTTCCTCCCCGGTTCGAACCAGGATAGCCTGATTGATCGAGAGCGTAAAAGGTAAGCGGGCGATAAACGTAGTGCCCTGTGGATTGGTTTCAATTTGTAGTGTGCCGCCGAGCTGCTTAATTTCGATATCAACGACATCCATGCCGACACCACGCCCCGATAACTGAGTCACCTGCGATGCCGTACTAAATCCCGGTTCGAGTATATATTGCACCAGATCGCTATCAGAAACACTCTGACCTTTTTCAATCAGTCCCGTTTTCTCAGCCTGAATCCTTACTTTTTCGAGGTCAACGCCAGCGCCATCATCGCTGACCCGGATAACCACATCCGAACCATCACGACTGATATCGATCTTGATTTCGCCCGTTCCCGGTTTACCTTTGCGAACTCTTTCGACCGGCGGTTCTATACCATGCGATACAGCATTACGAATAATATGCTCTAGCGGCGCAACCATCCGGTCAAGCACCTTATTATCGACTTCATTTTCTTCGCCGCTGATGAATAACTCTGCCTTCTTGGCAACTTCCTGACTACTTTGACGAACCAGTCGGCGTAAACGGGAAAACAAACCGGAGAACTTAACCATACGGCTCTTGATCAAACCATCCTGCAAATCGGTATTGACGCGTGATTGTTGTAATAACAGCGTTTCAGAGTCTTTTACCTGCTCTCCCAGCATGCCCTGTAAGCTCGATAAATCGTTTACACTCTCGCTGAGCGAGCGCGAAAGTTCCTGGATCAGGGTATATCGATCCATCTCTAACGGATCAAACTCTTCTTCCTTGCTGATTAGACTCTGGTGACTAAAGTGTATTTGAGCATCGGTTTCAGCCTCGAGACTACGTAGCTGATTTTTCAGGCGTACAATAGTTTGGCCCAGCTCACCCAGATGAGAACCCAGCCCCGCAACCTGCTGCTCCATACGGGCACGATAAATACTCACCTCACCGGCCGAATTAACCAGGTTATCAAGTAAATCGGATCGAACGCGAACAACGTCCTGACTGCGTCGACCAGGTACCTGATCCGGCTCCTCCTCGTTAGGGTTTTCCGGCTGGCTTTCGACATCCTGACTAGTCGGCACTACTTTGTCTTCGGACAGGCTTTCTTCTTGCTGTCTATTACCACTACGACGCATCGACTTTAGCTTCGTAACGCTATCGCTAGAGTCACTTAAAGCCTGGTTTCGTTCCGACTCACCAACCTGATTATGGAGTAAATCGAAACTATCTTTGAGCAGATCGACTAAATCCTCATTTATATCAACACGGCTATCGATGATCGCGATAAACATCGACTCGAGCTCATGACTTAGGTCACTAATAGGTAACAGATCAGCCATTTTTGCACCACCCTTGAGGGTATGCAGGTAACGCTGTAACTCCATAACCGGCGCAGAATCATAATTGCCATTTTCGTCGGCATGTTGATCAGCCCAGCTATGTAAAGCGTGATCGCTCATTTCCAGCAATTCTTTGGCTTCCTCGATAAAGATCGAAAGCAGCTCATTATCCGCCTCATCCGGAGCATCGCTCATCATGTTTAAGGTGTCGATAAATTCAGAAGTCGGATGCTCGAGGTCATCCGGAATTTCGACAGTATGCTCTTCCAGGTCTTCAGCCAGAGCTAACAATCTGGACTTTAATTCTTCAGGGATCTCGGGTAAATGCCGGGTCTCGACCAGTTCTTTGGTCATATTGCTTAACGTGTGATATCCGAGCCGATACAACCCGAGGATTTCTTTATCCAGCGCCATTGACTGCGATAAAGCCGCTTTAAGCGGCTTTTCCATAAGAGCCGCAAGCTCACCAATGCTTCGAATATCGGCTGTGCGCGAGGCCCCATTGATAGTGTGCAAAGCTCGATAAACAGCTTCGCTGGGGACTAGCTCACCGCTTTCCAGGCCCAACTCAAGGGCGGAATTTACTATGCTTAGGTGCTGTTCGACCTCTTGTTGGTAAATCGTCAGAAGTTCCGGATCGATTGACAGGCCGGTTGACTCGGCCAGCTCTTGGAAGCTGCCCTCGGTCGTCCCTGCCCCCGCGCCAGGCATACCGTCCATTGTCGTTTCCACTAAAGGGTCAGGGGGGGTCTCCTCTGTTCCTCCAGGCAATTCGGCATTCAAATCTGATTCACCGACAAGCCATTCTTCGGGTTGAATTTCGGGTAATTCGGCTTCAAAATCTTCTATATCATTTACATCATCCAGACTGAGCAAAGGCTCAAAATCGAGATCATTCCTAACGAGCTCACTACCACCGACATCCTCTGAATCCAGATACGTATTGAGCGACACCAGACCCACGAGATCTTCATCCACCTCTAACGAAGCTCCATCAATATCAACACCCAATGATTCAGGTTCTTCTGATGGCTCATTTTCCTGATCGTCCGAATCAGTTATGCGGTCATAAGGTGACTCTACTGCCTGCATGACACCAGTACGTTCGATGCGCACCTGATCTGCATCAAACGTAGCTAACGCTCTCGCCAGCCCTCTCAGGTACGATATATCTGAGGATGGGGGCTCCGAGGTTTTTAATTCATTAACCAGCTCTAGTGACGCAACACCCGCCAGTCCGACGGCATTGATAATGGCATCATTCGGTGGAACTGTATTATCAATAACCCGGTTGAGTAATTGCTCAAAATCCCAGGCAAATTCGCCAATCTTTATAGCGCCAACCAGGCGACCACTACCCTTTATTGTGTGAAAGGCGCGACGAATATTCTTGACCGCATTCTGATCTTCTGGATGCAGCATCCAGTCCTGCTGCAACCTGATTATATTCTCAGACTCTTCCCCGGCTTCTTCGAGATAAATCTCGAGGATATCCGGGTCACTCCCAGACTGCAGAACTTCCAGTGTTTCGACCACTGGCTGCACGTTTAGCCCATCATCGTCTGTAGATCCCACAGTTTTGGCTTCTACTGCTTCTACTGCTTCTACTGCTTCTACTGCTTCTACTGCTTCTACTGCTTCTACTGCTTCTAATTCTTGCTCAACGACCTCTTCCCCGACATCCAGTACGGCGTGCAAATCTTCAAGGTCTTCGCTTATATCGCTAACTATATCAACAGATGATGTTTGGATAGTCTCGTCTTCAATGCTATCGAGGATTATTGCGTCTTCGGCCACCTCATCAGTCTCATCA
>JAOUJX010000036.1 GCA_029882955.1 Gammaproteobacteria bacterium | reverse complement strand
GACCTTTCGTAGTGCCGGGGCCATCTTATTTACCAGAGTACCGGCGACAATCATCACATCGGACTGTCGCGGGCTCGGGCGAAAAATAATACCAAATCGGTCAAGGTCATAACGCGAGGCGCCGGCCTGCATCATCTCTACTGCACAACAGGCCAGACCGAATGTCATCGGCCACATCGAACCCGTTCGCGCCCAGTTTATGAGCTTGTCCGCAGAGGTTGTGACGAAGCCCTGTTCGAATACGCCTTCTATTCCCATTCCAGAGCCCCTTTCTTCCACTCATAAATAAAGCCAATCACCAGCACGCCAAGAAAAACCGCCATCGCCAGCAATCCAAAAGTACCGATCTGATCGAGCACGATCGCCCAGGGAAACAGAAATGCGATTTCCAGATCGAAAATAATAAACAGAATAGCGACCAGATAATAACGCACGTCGAATTTCATGCGACTATCTTCGAAGGCCTCGAAGCCGCATTCGTAAGGTGAGTTCTTTTCCGCATCGGGACGGGAAGGCCCGAGCAATTTTCCCAGAATAATGAATACTGATCCCATGACAACCGTCACTAGCATGAATATTAGTATGGGCAGATAGTTAGCTAACATGGGTTATTTTTTGTCTCTTAGAAATAGCCAGCATTCAGTTCACGGCTAGTCTATTATGGCCAGTATATAGTATCAAGAAAGAACATTTTTGATGTCTTTTTTAAATGATCTCCATTAAAAAATCGCAGTCTTTATCATCAATATTGTCCGAAATTATAGCCTGGCTTATTAATTTTGCCTGATATTACATCAAAGGCTAAATCCTGATTATTTCTTACCAGGTTACTCACTAAAATATGGTGCCGATGGCCGGAGTCGAACCGGCACAGCTTTCGCCACTACCCCCTCAAGATAGCGTGTCTACCAATTCCACCACATCGGCAATAATCGATCAGTTGGCAGGCGGCAGGTCGGAACCTGACGATGTTTCTGCCGCGCCGTCAAGCGGCGGTAAATCCGACTCTTCGGAATTTATTGTCTGCGTTGTCGCAGACTCCATTGTAGTCACGCTTTCCACCACGCTAGCAGGCCCCGTCCGGTTCACCGCGAGATAGGCTAAAGCCATACAAACCACAAAGAACAACGCTGCCAGTATCGTCGTCGTTCTACTTAAAAAGTTACCCGAGCCCCGCGCGCCAAATACGGTAGAGGACGCCCCGCTACCAAAAGCGGCGCCCGCATCCGCCCCTTTACCATGCTGCATGAGAATCAGCACGATTAAACTAATAGAGAGGATCACCTGAACGACCAGTAAAATGCTATTTAAATTTTCCATCTGGATACCTAAGCTGCCTGTCCGATGGCCAGAAAATCGGCTGCCTTTAGCGCTGCACCACCGATTAATCCACCATCAATATCAGGCTGGGATAATAATTCACCAGCGTTAGTAGGATTCATACTACCGCCATATAAAATTTGAACTTTATTTGCGACCGCTACGTCTTGCCCGGCCAGCATTTTACGAATGAATGCATGCACCGTTTGCGCCTGCTCCGGTGTGGCGACCTGGCCAGTACCGATAGCCCAGACCGGCTCGTAAGCAATAACGCTAGTAGCTATCGCTGCGATTCCTTGCGAATCAATCACTGCACCTAACTGTCTGGCAACAACCTGTTCGGTGACTTCGTCCTCACGTTCCTGCAAAGTTTCACCAACACACAGTATGGGGATCAGTCCGGACTGTTGTGCCATCGCAAATCTAGCGGCTACTAACTCGTCCGACTCCAGATATAAAGCACGCCTTTCGGAATGCCCGACAATCGCATACTGACAACCAGCCTCCTTAAGCATGGCGCCCGAAACTTCACCAGTAAAGGCGCCCGAAGCCTGATCGCAAACATTTTGCGCACCCAGTGCAATGTTACTGCCTTCGAGCATACCGCCTACTTTCATCAGAAAAATTGCTGGTGGGCAAACCGCCAGGCTGGCTGAACCCGCGTCACCTGCCTTAATACCTTCAACCAGTTGAATGACGCTTTGCAGCGATCCATTCATTTTCCAGTTTCCAGCTATTAGTGTCGGGCGCATTCAGGTTTACCTGTCTTATAAAAGGCGGCAAAGGTTACTCACCTGAGACCAATAAATCAATCCTGTTTTTGGAAAAAGAGTGGAAAAATACACTCTTCCTTTAACCTGCGGCATGTTCAGCGACACAGGAGGCTAACTGGTTGGCTAATTTATCAACTTCATTACCATCCCGCCCTTCTACCATGACCCGTATCAACGGCTCTGTACCCGATGGCCTGAGCAATACCCGACCCCGGTCGGCCAGCTCAGCTTCGACATCCGAAACGGCCTGCTTTACCGCCGGTACCGACTGCATATCGATTTTTCGAGACAGGGGTACATTTATCATAGTTTGAGGGTATAACGCCATATCTGCACAGGCATCAGCCAGGGTGATCTCTTCTGAAACCAGCCAGTCCAGTACCTGCAAAGCAGCAATAATGCCATCACCGGTTGTTGTTTTATCGAGGCAGATAATATGACCGGAGGATTCACCACCCAGCATCCAGCCCTTCTCTACTAGCTTTTCCATGACGTAGCGATCACCGACTTTAGCACGCTCGAAGCCTATATTCTGTTGCTTTAAGGCGTGCTCCAAAGCCAGATTAGTCATCAGGGTACCGACTACACCCCCGTTCAAACCGCGCTTTACCAGTTTACTTTGCGCCATCAGATACAGCAGCTGATCACCGTTTTTAACGTCGCCTTTGGCATCCATCATCATCAAACGGTCGCCATCTCCATCAAAAGCTATACCCAGATCAGCCTGATTCTCGAGCACTACGGATCGCATATTCTGTGCATACAGCGCACCGACGTCTTTATTAATATTCAGGCCGTTCGGGCTGGTACCGATCTCAATCACCTCGGCCCCCAACTCGCGAAATACCGCAGGCGCGATATGATAAGTCGCACCATGAGCGCAATCGACAACCAGTTTGATGCCTTTAAACGACGTGTTAAATGGAATCGAGCTTTTACAAAATTCTATATAACGCCCTTTGGCGTCATCCATACGGGTCGCCTTACCGATAGACTCAGACTCAACCATAGCGAGCGGCCTGGCAATCATTGCTTCGATTTCGAGTTCGGTTTCATCAGCCAGTTTAAAGCCACTGCCATTGAAAAACTTGACGCCATCGTCGTAATAAGGATTGTGCGAAGCACTAATCACGATGCCAGCCGTAGCCCGTTGCGCCATGGTTAGATAAGCGATTGCGGGGGTAGGCATCGGTCCCAGCAACATCACATCCAGTCCAGCTGCGGCAAGCCCTGCCTCCAGAGCCGACTCGAACATATAGCCGGAGATACGAGTATCTTTACCGATGACGACTGTACCCCTACCCTCTTTCGATAATACCTTCCCGGCTGCCCAACCGACCTTCATGATGAAATCGACGGTCATTGGCGGTACGCCTACTCTGCCACGAATACCATCGGTTCCGAAATACTGGCGACTCACAGCTTGCCCGCCCGTACTGGCATAAAGCATTTAAAGTTTTTCATTCACGCTACCTGGTTAAGTGCTCTGACCATTTTAATGGCATCCACGGTTTCGGCAACATCGTGTACCCGAACTATATCCGCACCCTGCATGGCGGAGATGACCGCAACTGAAAGACTACCGTAAAGGCGCTGGTCGACTGGTTTATCGAGGATTGTGCCTATCATACGCTTTCTAGACAGACCTACCAGAATTGAAACCCCCAGTGATTTTAATTCAGGCAAGGCTTTCAGTAACTGTAAATTATGCTGCAGGTTTTTTCCAAACCCAAACCCCGGATCGACAATAATATGGTGCCGGGCTATTCCTGCTGCTAACGCTGCATCGATCCGTTGTTGTAGAAAATCCTTCACTTCTCGAACCACATCGTCGTAATGCGGCTCTTTTTGCATAGTTTCGGGCGTGCCCTGCATATGCATCACACATACCGGCACGTTAAGCTCGGCGGCCATATCCAGGGCATTATCGTGGCGCAGCGCATCGATACTATTGATTATACCGGCACCTGCCTGTACCGCCTGCTGCATAATCAACGGCTTGTTGGTGTCGATGGAGATTGGAATATCCGATATATCCCGAATTGCCCGAATTAGCGGAATCGTTCTTGCCAGCTCTTCACCTTCATCGACCGCCTGGGAACCTGGCCGTGTCGATTCACCGCCGATATCAAGAATATCAACACCGTCCGCAATCATTTGCTGCGCGTGCTGGAATGCCTTCTCAGTCGTATCGAATTGACCACCATCAGAAAATGAGTCGGGCGTGACATTTACCACACCCATGATCTGAATCTGTTTTGAGATATTTAGCTTATCCATAAAAAAGCCGGGGTTGATTACTCAACCCCGGCCAACTATATATTAATGTAATTTAGCCGGATCGGGTAAATCCGGGTCATCATCGACTGTCGATTGATCAGAACCGTCATCACTTTTGCCGGATGAAGCCGACCCGTCGTCATCACCCCAGTCCCGGGGCGGACCTGGCTCCTTGCCTTCCATGATAGTATCGATTTGATCAACATCAATAGTTTCGTACTTCATCAGAGCATCGGCCATCAGATGTAATTTATCTTCATTTGCCTTAAGAATTTCTTCGGAGCGCTGATAGTTCCGGTCAATAACTGCACGGATTTCGGAATCGATAGCCTGCGCGGTCTCATCTGAAACATGTTTCTGCTTACCCATCGATTTACCGAGAAAAACCTCACCCTCATCTTCGCTATAGGTCAAAGGCCCCATACGGTCTGACAGACCCCATTGGGTAACCATGCTACGGGCAATGGAAGTGGCTCGTTCGATATCATTAGAGGCACCGGTCGTTACAGCATCTTCACCGAAAATCTGCTGCTCGGCGATACGACCACCAAACAAACTGGAAAGCTGGCTCTCCAGATGCTTTTTGCTGTAACTGTAACGGTCATCCTCTGGCAGGAACATGGTGACGCCAAGAGCTCGCCCCCGTGGAATAATACTGACTTTGTAAACTGGATCGTGATCGGGTACCAGTCTACCGACAATCGCATGCCCCGCTTCGTGATAAGCCGTGAGTTTCTTTTCATCTTCTTTCATAATCATCGATTTGCGCTCAGCGCCCATCATGATTTTGTCCTTGGCGCGCTCAAACTCACCCATGGTGACTAATTTTTTATTGGCTCTGGCGGCGAACAACGCGGCTTCGTTGACAAGGTTAGCCAGGTCGGCGCCCGAAAACCCCGGGGTACCGCGAGCAATGACCATTGGATCGACATTTTCGGCGGCAGGGATTTTACGCATATGAACCTTGAGTATCTGCGAGCGACCACGAACGTCGGGCAGAGGTACCACAACCTGCCGGTCGAAACGTCCGGGACGCAGCAATGCAGGGTCAAGTACGTCGGGACGGTTAGTTGCGGCAATAACAATGACACCCTCGTGGCCCTCGAAACCATCCATTTCAACCAGCAACTGGTTCAGGGTCTGCTCCCGCTCGTCGTGTCCACCGCCAAGACCTGCGCCACGATGACGGCCGACGGCGTCGATCTCGTCGATGAAAATAATACAGGGCGAATGCTTTTTCGCCTGATCGAACATATCGCGTACACGCGAGGCGCCAACACCGACAAACATTTCGACGAAATCAGAACCAGAGATAGTGAAGAAAGGTACTTTAGCTTCGCCGGCGATAGCCTTTGCCAGCAGGGTTTTACCTGTACCCGGTGAACCAACCATCAATATGCCACGCGGAATTTTACCGCCTAACTTTTGAAACTTCGAAGGATCGCGTAAAAACTCAACCAGCTCGCCAACTTCTTCTTTGGCTTCGTCGACACCGGCAACATCATTGAAACTAATGTTGATCTGGTCTTCGCCGAGCAGGCGTGCCTTGCTCTTACCAAAGGACATGGCACCGCGACCACCGCCACCGCCCTGCATCTGGCGCATAAAGAAAACCCAGAGCCCGATCAGGATGATAAAGGGAAACCAACTGATAAACATTTGCGCTAACAGCGATGGGGGTTCGGGCGCTTGTCCAATGATAGCGACATTCGAACGAACCAGGTCACCAATCAATGCCGTATTATCGGTTTCAGGGCTATAGGTAGTAAATCTGGTGCCCGAATGTAAAACGCCGAGGATATTTTTTCCCTCGATGGTTACCTGACGAACCTGCCCCTGTTTCACCTGGGTCAGGAATTCTGAATAGATCAGTTCGTTGCTGCTTGTCGAGCGGCTACTAAAGTTGTGAAATACCGACAGCAGTACCACGGCTATCACAACCCATAAAATTAAATTCTTTGCTACATCATTCACTTTATTAACACCTGCTGTGTTTTATGTTTAGGCATATAAACCGCATTTTACGCTTAATATCACCGGATACTAGCTCAATTTCGCGATTCCGTTTTACCTGAGACCTCGGCAAACGGCATAAATTTCCCGGGACCGCGGTCTTGACGCGCCCGGCTTTCTTAACTTGACCGATTTAAAACAGCCTCGGAGCAAAGATATATAGGCGTCAGAGCCTTCTCCCTGGAATAACTTGACTACGAATACACCATTTTTACCCAGATAATCTCTTGCCAGTTCAAACGCTAATTCTACCAGATACATTGACCTGGGCTGGTCTACCGACTCCATACCGCTTAAGTTGGGGGCCATATCCGATAATACAAGGTCAATATCCCGCCCCTCGACCAGTTTTACAATTTCGTCCAGTGTCGACTGTTCAGTGAAATCACCCTGAATGATTTCGGCCCCGCCAATTGGTTCAACCGGTAATAGATCGACTGCAATCAAACGGCCTTTATCGCTGACAAACTGAGCGGCGTATTCGCTCCAGCCACCGGGTGCCGCACCTAAATCGAGCACAAACTGGCCAGGTTTCAGCACCTGATCCTTTTCCTGGATTTCTATTAATTTATAAATAGCACGCGAGCGATAACCATCACGTCGCGCCTGTAGGACGTATTGATCATCATGGTGTTCTTTCAACCAGGTTTGACTACTTTTTGAACGCGACAAGCTGACATCTCCGATAGCTGTGGTAGTATGCGCGACCCTGAACACCTGCCAATATGGAACCCATGAATTTAAATAAAACCTCGATCAAACAACTCCGAGCGGAAGCACATCGACAAAAACTGAAACCGGTGGTCATGATTGGTCAAAACGGACTGAGCGACAATGTCCACATGGAGATCGATAGCGCCCTGTCTCATCACGAACTAATCAAAATCCGTGTTCCGGGTCTTGACGCCAGCGACAAAAAGCAGATGATCGATTCTATCGCGCAAAAGCATCAGGCCAGTATTGTTCAAACTATCGGCCATGTTGCGGTATTGTATCGCCGCAATAAAGAACAGAACCGCTATGCGAAATTTATCAAAGCAGACTAAACGTAGTGAACCGCTGTGATTTCATACTCGCGCGTACCGCCCGGCGCCTGAACCTCAACGTCTTCGCCTTCTTCTTTACCGATTAAGGCACGCGCTATCGGTGAGCTAATTGCTATACGATTATGGTTAATATCAGCCTCGATATCACCCACGATCTGGTAGCTGACTTCCTCTTCACTTTCCACATCAATTAAATCGACCGTGCAACCAAACACGATTCGTCCGCTCTGGTTTAGCTTTGCTACATCAATAATCTGAGCATTAGATAGTACCGATTCCAGTTCAGCAATACGACCCTCCATGAAGCCCTGCTCTTCGCGTGCTGCATGGTACTCGGCATTTTCCTTTAAATCACCGTGATCACGCGCCACAGCGATCGCTTCGACAACCATTGGTCGTTTAACAAACTTCAGCTCTTTGAGCTCTTCCTTCAATCTTTCCGCACCTTCAGCGGTCAGTGGTACCTGGTTCATTCTCTAATTACCCATTTTTTACGGATGCAACGATTGCAGTCTATAGACTTCTTCAATTTCTCTGTGCGACATAGCCATACAGGTCGCCCTACCACCCGACAGGGTTGTCGTATAAGCGACCGAATGCATTAAAGCTTCTCTCCGTATCGCATAAGAATCTGCGATAGCCGAGCGGCCTTCAGTGGTGTTAATAATCAATACAATTTCATCGTTCTTAATCATATCGACAATATGAGGTCGACCTTCTTTGACCTTGTTAACCTGCTCACACTCGACGCCTGCAGCCTTAATAGATCTCGCGGTTCCGCCAGTAGCGACCAGTTTATAACCCCGGTTATTAAGATCCCGGGCGAGATCGGCAGCGGCCTTTTTATCGGTCTCACGCACGCTGATAAATACTGTACCCGGAGCTGGAATTTTACCCCCTGCGGCAATCAGCCCTTTGGCAAATGCCTCAGCAAATGTTTTACCTATCCCCATGACTTCGCCAGTCGATTTCATTTCCGGTCCGAGAATTGGATCAACACCCTGAAACTTCGCAAATGGAAATACCGATTCTTTAACCGAGACAAAATCGGGAATAACTCTTTCAGTACAACCCTGCTGTTCCAGCGTTTGCCCGACCATACATCGCGCCGCAACCTTCGCCAGTGGCACGCCGGTGGCTTTGGAAACAAAAGGTACGGTGCGCGATGCCCGCGGGTTTACTTCAAGAATAAAGACCTCTTCACCCTTGATAGCAAACTGCGTATTCATTAAACCGACAACGTTCAATGCTTTCGCCATAGCGGCAACCTGATCACAAAGCTTTTGCTGGATTTCAGCCGAGAGTGTGTAAGGTGGTAAGGAACAGGCCGAGTCACCCGAGTGCACACCGGCCTGTTCGATATGTTCCATCAAACCACCGATGAACACGTTTTCCCCGTCACAAATGGCATCCACATCGACCTCTACCGCTTCATCGAGAAATCGATCAAGCAATACAGGGGAATCTTTTGTGACCTTGACTGCCTCCGTCATATATCGAGCGAGGTCTTCCTGGTCGTAAACAATTTCCATCGCTCGACCACCGAGTACGTAGGAAGGGCGCACTACCAGTGGGAAACCAACCTGTTCGGCCAGTGCCGCAGACGACTCGACATCAAAAGCGATTTTATTCGGTGGTTGTAACAATCCAAGATCGTTAACCATTTGCTGAAATCGCTCCCGATCTTCGGCCAGATCAATCGAATCCGGTGTGGTTCCTACTATCGGTACGCCAGCGGCTTCGAGTGATCTCGCCAGGTTTAGCGGCGTCTGCCCACCAAACTGTACGATCACGCCGCTGGGATTTTCCAGGTGAATAATTTCCAGCACGTCTTCATAAGTTAGCGGTTCAAAATAAAGGCGATCAGAAGTATCGTAGTCGGTCGAGACGGTTTCCGGGTTACAGTTCACCATGATGGTTTCGTAACCGTCCTCGCGCATCGCCATCGCCGCATGCACACAGCAATAATCGAACTCTATGCCCTGGCCGATACGGTTCGGTCCGCCGCCTAGCACCACTATTTTATCGCGCTGACTGGGCTCGGCTTCGCACTCGTCTTCGTAGCTGGAATATAAATAAGCCGTTGACGAGGCAAATTCTGCGGCGCAGGTATCCACACGTTTGTAAACCGGCCGCACACCAAGATCACGACGCAAAGTCGATACAGTTAATTCATCGCTAGACATTAAACTGGCCAGCCTACGATCCGCAAAACCTTTACGCTTCAGCACACGGAAATCAGCTCGACTTAAATGTTCGGGTTTTTGCCCCGTCAGCTCTTTTTCTGTGCGAATCAAATCTTCGATCTGCACCAGAAACCAGGGGTCAATGGCGGTCATTTCGAAAATCCTTTCCAGCGAATAGCCCGAGCGGAAGGCGTCAGCAACATACCAGATGCGTTTTGCGCCAGGTAATTTCAGCTCCTTACGATACAGGTCTTCGAGTTCGTCTTCGCTCTGGTTTTGATCGACGATTTCGTCGAGGCCGAATACGCCGGTTTCCAGACCGCGCAGGGCCTTCTGGAAGGATTCCTGAAAGCTGCGGCCAATCGCCATGACTTCGCCCACTGATTTCATTTGTGTCGATAAACGATCATCTGCCTGTGGAAATTTCTCGAAGGTAAATCGCGGAATTTTGGTGACAACGTAGTCAATCGCCGGCTCGAAAGAGGCCGGGGTGACACCACCGGTAATATCGTTTCGCAATTCGTCGAGGGTATAACCTACCGCCAGTTTGGCCGCCACTTTGGCGATCGGGAATCCGGTTGCTTTCGATGCCAGCGCCGACGAACGCGACACCCGTGGATTCATCTCGATGATGATCATGTCACCATTTTCGGGGTTAATCGCAAACTGCACGTTCGAACCACCGGTTTCGACACCAATTTTGCGCAGCACCGCGAGCGAGGCATTACGCATAATTTGATATTCTTTATCGGTGAGGGTCTGAGCCGGTGCGACGGTAATCGAATCGCCGGTATGCACCCCCATAGGGTCGAGATTCTCGATCGAACAGATGATAATGCAGTTGTCGTTGCGATCGCGCACCACCTCCATTTCATACTCTTTCCAGCCCAGCACCGACTTTTCGATCAACACTTCGGTGGTGGGCGATAAATCAAGACCGCGCTTTATGATGTCTTCGAATTCTTCCCGGTTGTATGCAATACCGCCACCACTGCCGCCCATGGTGAAAGATGGCCGGATAATAATCGGGAAGCCTATTTGCGACTGACCCTGCCAGGCCTCTTCCAAACTATGAGCGATGAAAGCCTTTGGCGTTGCCAGCCCAATTTCGGTCATCGCTACGCGAAATTTCTCGCGGTCTTCAGCCATATCGATGGCTTCACGGGTCGCACCAATCATCTCGACATTATATTTTTCCAGCACACCCTCGCGATCCAGATCAAGCGCGCAATTCAAAGCTGTCTGCCCACCCATAGTCGGTAGCAGCACATCGGGGCGCTCTTTCTCGATAATTTTTTCGACCGCCTGCCAGATGATGGGTTCGATATAAACCGAATCTGCAGTACCCGGATCGGTCATAATCGTGGCGGGATTAGAGTTAATCAGAATAACTCGCAAACCTTCTTCTTTGAGCGCTTTACAGGCCTGGGCACCAGAATAATCAAACTCACAAGCCTGACCGATAACGATGGGACCCGCGCCGATAATCAATACGGATTTAATATCCTGTCTCAACGGCATCAGGCTTCTCCTGCTTCGCCGGCGGATCCGACATAGGTTTCTATTAATTCAAAAAAATGATCAAACATGGGGGCCACATCGTGCGGGCCGGGACTTGCCTCCGGGTGACCCTGAAAACTAAAAGCCGCTTTGTCTGTCCTGTGAACGGCCTGCAAACTGCCGTCAAATAATGACCGGTGAGTCGCAAGCAGGTTATCGGGCAGACTCGATTCGTCGACTGCAAAACCATGATTCTGACTGGTAATCATTACCACGCCGCTGTCGAGATCCTGCACTGGATGGTTGGCACCGTGATGACCAAACTTCATTTTCATGGTTTTAGCACCGCTCGCCAGAGCCAATAGTTGATGGCCGAGACAAATACCGAATATCGGGATATCCGTCTTTAGAATTTCTGCGATGGCTTCGATCGCATAATCGCATGGCTCAGGATCACCGGGACCATTAGAGAGAAAAATACCATCAGGATTCATCGACAATACTTCTGCGGCTGGCGTCTGAGCCGGAACGACCGTGACTCGAGCCCCGCGTTCGACCAGCATGCAGAGTATATTCTTCTTGATGCCGTAGTCGTATGCAACAATATGAAATCGGCTTTCAGTACTCTCTCGATAGCCGTCTTGCAACGACCAGGTAGATTGCGCCCATTCATAGCGATCGGTGGTAGTCACTACTTTAGCCAGATCTGCTCCGGCTAAACCGCCAAAACTACTGGCCGCCTCAAGCGCCTTTTCGACTGTAGCGTCAGCGCCAGCCACAATCGCACCACTTTGAGCCCCCCTGTCTCGCAGCAGACGGGTTAGCTTGCGTGTGTCGATGTCGGCAATAGCGACGACATTTCGAATTTCGAGGTAATCCTGCAGGCTGGACTGACTCCGCCAGTTACTCGCCATTAGAGGCAGGTCACGAATAATCAATCCGCTAGCGTGAATTTGGGTGGCTTCTTCATCTTCCTGATTGACACCGGTGTTACCGATATGAGGGTAAGTCAGGGTAATCAGTTGCTGGCAATAAGAAGGGTCTGTCAGGATTTCCTGATAACCGGTCATTGCGGTATTAAAAACCACTTCGCCAGTGGTCACACCATCTACTCCGATTGAACTACCTTCAAAAAAGCTGCCGTCTTCGAGAGCGAGTATTGCTGGTTTGGGCACAAAACCTCCAGGTTCAAAAAAATGCGCGCACACAAAAATAGGAGGAACCGCTGGTTCTTCCCACTTTTATAAATTTTTAAGATATTACACTGCGGAAGCAGCATCTTCTTGAGGTCATATTGTAGAACGAATAGGCATTCGCGTCTACGCTATATTATATAAATAGGGCTACAATGGTCATTTATTATTGACGAAATCCCACATCGAGTTAACTACCTTGCCCGAGCAGTCTTCCAGTTTTGTAAAAGCGGTATTTTTTATACTTCTGGCAATATTGCTGTTCGATATCCAGGGCGCAATTATCAAACATATGGGGGATCGATATCCTGTTCAGCAACTGGCTACTTTTCGCAACGTTTTCGGCTTGATTCCCAGCTTTATAGTACTACTGACTTCTCAAGAGTGGCATGCAGATGGCCGACAATGGCAAATTCGTCAATGGCGACTAGCTTTGGTTCGTGGTTTTTATGTGGCCGGGGCGCAGTTTTGCTTTTATCTGTCGATCATCAACATGGAGTTGGCTACCGCGACGACTCTGACGTTCATCGGCCCCATATTCATTACGCTACTATCGGTGATTTTGCTAAAACACCAGGTCGGAGCATGGCGCTGGATAGCGGTTGTCACTGGTTTCATCGGTGTCATCCTAATCGTCCATCCCGGCAGCGAGGTTTTCACCATTTATGCCATACTGCCAATCTTTGCCTCTTTCGGCTACTCACTATCAGTGGTTAGCGTACGCCTGCTTGATGATAAAATTTCTACCGCATTGCTTAATCTATACGCTTCGACCGGAGCCTTGCTTGGTTCGGGCATCATTTTGCTGATAATTGGCGGATACTCAAACGTGGAATCTACCACTGACTGGCTCTGGCTAGTCGGCCTGGGTACAGTGGGTGGCTTCGCTGTGCTTTGCCTGATTCACGCCTACCGACTGACACAGCCCGGCAATCTCTCTCCTTTTGAGTACTTTGGTATTCCATTTTCATTCGTGCTTGGCTGGATGTTTTTTAATGAAGCGCCGTTTGGTCGGCTTTTCCCGGGCGTGATTTTAGTGGTTACAGCAGGCCTGCTTATCGCCTGGCGAGAACGGCAGCTACGAAATCGGGTGCTTAAAGAACCTTAGAAACTCTTCAATCTATCTCGTAACTGCGTCTCGCAATATTCAACGGCTGTAAGCATTTGCTGAGCATCGGCAAATCGCATATATGTCTTCTTTTGCAGGGCCTTCATGATGACCTCCATTATGCCAGCCGGCAAGGTGAGATGATCTAGATCGGGCTCTTCGTTAATAATACTGCGCTTTAGCTGCGGCAAATTATCCCCACCAAACGGCTGATGCCCGGTTAACAGGTGGTAGAGAGTGACTGCCAGAGAGAACAGGTCTGAGCGCCCATCCAGCTTTTTCCCTTCGAGCTGCTCGGGCGACATGTATGATGGCGTACCGACGATGATATTATCGTCTTTTCTACCTTCAGATTCGCTGTAGGAAGCGCCAAAATCGGTCACAATATAAGTTTTTTCGCGATCGTCATACATGATATTGGCGGGTTTTATATCGCCGTGTATAACACCATTTTTGTGCGCCGCAGCGAGTGCACTGAGAACTGCTTTGGAAATTCGAATACATTCGCCGACGGTAATATACTCACGCTTGCGTAACCGTAAAGCCATCGAATGACCCGAAATATAATCCATTGCTATATAGGGAATACCGTCTAATATCGCAGCGTCGTGAATTTTGACTATATTAGGATGGTCGAGCTGCGAAACGACTTCTGCCTCGTGCAACCAATGCTTGATACGCCCCGCTTCGTTTCCCTCCTCCAGTCTGGCGGACATCACTTTTACTGCAACACGATTATGCGTACGTAAATCATAGCCCTCGTATACGTTTGCCGTCGACCCGCGCGCGATCTTCTTTAATATTTGATAATGTCCGATATGCTTCAAACTTTGATCCGCTTCTTCGTTCTCGTTGACAGGTAGTTTTTGCTTCCTGATTTCTTCCACACGAGTGATAAACCCACCCATCCCGGGATCAAACGAAGATAACCAGTGGTACAGATTTAACGCACTAGCCCAGTGATTACGGGCTTCTAACAGCATACCTAACTCGTAGCCGAGTTCAAGCAACTCATCGCTCACCGGGCACAGTTTAAGAAATATTAACGCTGATTTTAAGTCGCCGTCATCAATCCTCTGTTGCACGTCATCTAACGACACCGGTTTTTCAACCAATAAAGTCAGCGCCAGAAATCTCTGGTAAAAATCCATCATCCAGTAAGCCGCTGACATTATCAACATGAGAAATATCGGTAGCATGACGGGCAAAAATATCCCGCCTAATATCGCCAGCAATATCTCCATCATCAGTAACAAAAACAGGATAATACTCAGCGATATGAAAGAGACTGAGGTGGTTCTGCTGCGCGTATATTTTCGAACATAAACCCCGAATATCAGTGCATAAACCAGCAACATCAACCAGATTGATACGGGTTCTACCTGAGCACCAACTACCGTCGCCCGCCCCGGGTTGAAGCTATAAATATATTCAAATAGGTGATACTCCAGTCCAGACACGACATGAGTCTGACTAGTGAAAAAGGCGAGAATCAGTAGACCTCCAGTCAGGCCGAGTTGCCAGGCGCTGGATTTAAAACTAAACATAAAAATAGGAAAGCCTGGATTTAAACCTCGAAAATCAGGACCTGAAATTATAGAGACAGAATAGCTAAATGAATAGCAAAGTTTCTGCTATGCTTCGCGCTCCTTATAGCTTTCAGCCAGCATGATTGAGGTAATTAATGGGTAATCGTCTATCGAATATCGTCACCCGCACCGGGGATAAAGGCAGCACAGGTCTCGCCGATGGAAGCCGTCGCGAGAAAACGGACCAGCGCATCCATTGTCTTGGTGAAGTCGACGAATTAAATACCACGATAGGTGTTGCCCTGAGTTTTCTCGAAGACGAAGATTGCCGTTCGGTACTGTTCGCTATTCAACACGATCTATTCGATATTGGCGCTGAACTCTGTCAGCCGGGGAAGGTTTTAATCCAGTCGATTTATGTTGATGAAATAGAGGCTTCGGCAGCCCAATTCAATGAACCGTTGCCCGCGCTGAAGGAGTTTATTTTACCCGGGGGATCTAAAGCGGTGGCATTTCTACAGCTAGCACGGGCTACCTGTCGTCGAGTCGAGCGGTCGCTACATGAGTTAAAACGGATAGAGGAACTGAATCCGGTCACGGCTCAATACATCAATCGACTGTCGGATTTGTTGTTTATCCTGGCACGCCATGTCGCTTTTAAACAGGACGGCCAGGAAACTTACTGGCACTCAAAGTATTCCCGTCTCAATCGGAACTAGCAACCCGCATACTAGCTATCGTTGACAACAACGTAGCCACGTTCCAGAGCGTGTCGAAGTGCTGCAAAACCCAGCATCGTTTCTTCGTACAATGCTCGCTGGTTCTTTACATCATGAGCCAGACCTTCAGCCAGTTTACCGTCATCGTTTTTAGCGACTTTGAGAACCGATTTAAGATAGTTTGCGCGGCATATAGAAACAGCCTCGCCTAATTTCAATACATCGTTTTTATCGATTTCGCCGGTTATTTCTCCTATATGACGGCGATTAATGTCTACAATTTCATGCTCGAAGCGTTGCATTAATCGCTGGACGGCGAGATCATCTACGTTGCTCATTTCATGCTACCCTGACTTCCAAATAATTAATGACTTATATAGACCAGTTTTCGATATTTTTCCGATCTATTAACGCCGTAGCTCAACCGTCACTCGACGATTAGGTGCCAGCGCTTCGGCGGTGTCTCCCTTGACCAGGGGTCTCAACTCACCAAAGTAATCCATGGTGATCATCTTTGGATCGATGCCTTTGGCGACCAGTAAGTCATAAACATATAAAGCCCTGCGCTCCGACAGGGTATCGTTGTAGCAAATCGCACCTGTCTGATCGGCATGTCCGGAAATTAAAATTTCATTAATCGACTTATCGATCTCCATGTACTCAAACATACGCTGAAAAGCGGTCTCTTCTTCCTCTAGAATGGGAAACTCGTCATCATGCTCAAAATGAATTCGGGAGACATTGATATCATCAAAATTATCGTGATGAAGGTTGCTTATACATTGCTCAAAATCAGGCTCCACGCTTCTGAATCGGACTGTAGACATCATTACTGTGGTGGGATCAATTAGGTTTTCATTCGGTGACAAGTAGAATCCGGGACGAAAGCCATCGTGTAATTCGAGATAAGCATGCATAGCCGTTCGGGTACCAACATCAAGCAAAACATTGCTATCCCGCGTTGCCAGGCTGGCCAGCTTTAACTGCGTTTCCTGCGGCTTCCAGTGCGGGGACTCCGAAAGGAAATTCACCTCAATACCACTATTGAAGCGTTGATGGGTTATCAATTTTAACTGTAGATCACGACCGGCCGTTTGGGAGAATACCGCTTTGCCAAAACGTGGAATTTCATGCTCCATTTCACAGTTCAATCGCGTCTCGACGGTCATTTTCCAGAACGATTCTTCCATCGGAGCGAGATATTTGCGTTCCATTGCATATACACTGGTAAGTGTCGCAGATAAACAAAGTAATAAGGATATACGGCTTAGCATGGTCGAAATCAGCAGTGGTAATACTGTTTATATCGGTAACCATGCAAATATCTTGAGCAACTATTTGTGGTGAATTAGCGTGAAAAAGAAACTACGTAATCAAAGAACTGTTCAGGCTGCTCAGCATGTAACCAGTGCCCCGCCAGTTTAAGCGTTTCAATCCTGGCATCGCTAAAATGTCTTTCAATTTCAGTCAATTCTGCATCACCGATATAATCGGAATTCTCGCCGCGCATGAACAAGGTTGGAATATCAATTTTCCAGCCATTTTCCGGTACGGGGAAATCGATTAAATCAGGCATATGCTGCTTAATTGCTGCCCAGTTAACTTTCCAGCGCCAGCCATCACCTTCCCTGGCTAAATTCTGTAACAGAAATCCACGCAATACCGGATCTGGTATCGCCGGTGCTAATGCCGAATCAAT
>JAOUJX010000335.1 GCA_029882955.1 Gammaproteobacteria bacterium | reverse complement strand
CGGCTTCTACGGCTTCTAATTCTTGCTCAACGACCTCTTCCCCGACATCCAGCACGGCGTGCAAATCTTCAAGGTCTTCGCTTATATCGCTAACTATATCAACAGATGATGTTTGGATAGTCTCGTCTTCAATGCTATCGAGGATTATTGCGTCTTCGGCCACCTCATCAGTCTCATCATCGGCAATTTCGAGTTCGATATCATCACTGCCAAGAGCGGCACGCCGTTCGGCATTTTCCAGTAAAGACTGTAATTGGGTATCAGCAAAATCGAGTATGTTATCAGTATCACCGCGATGTTCACCGATGGCTTCAAGATAATATTCCAGGCTAACGACAACCTGCGATAAAGCATCAAGACGCATTGTATCCATAAATTCGACAATGTCGTAATTTTGCAAATACTGGAGCAATCCATCAATCACGGCTACAGCACGTGGCTGGTTTAACAGATCCAGCGCGCCCCTGGATTCCTGCATCAAATCGATACAAAGCTCGATATTTTCAATACGCGTAGAATCCTTGATGAATTCGAGGATAGCACTTTTGGTTTTCTGAATATCATCCAGCGCGGCAGTCACGACCGCAGTTAGTACGTTATCGAGCTCGTAGTCTCTGGAGATATCTTTGTCGGAGCGAGAACCTTCTTCAGTAGAGACCGGTTTACGTCTTTGCATCTGATCAAGTGCTCGCTCCACCTGGAGCAGCTCGCTCGCCATGGAGAGTAATTCACCTTCGCTGGAAAGTTGATTACCTTCAACCACCTCTTTAATAACGCCTATTTGGGCCTCGATCATCTGTCTCTGCCGCCCCAGACCGAGCATCGCAAGAGTATCGGAAATAATATGTAGCTCCTGCGGAACATCCTTCAGTTTATCCGTGTCAGCCAGATCACCGTTGACATATACTTCGAGCGTAGATTTAACCGACTCGATATCGGTTTTCATTGCCTCGCTAACGGTTTTCAATAACGCCTGATTTGGGCCTGCTATATTGTCGAGCACTCGACTTCGGGCTGCTTCACTGGGCAGAAACTGCTCCAGTCGATAGGCAGTTTTTATTGCCTGTGCTTTTGGCCCGTCGCACTCTGGCTGAGCGATGTAGTAGAGAAAATTCTTAATTAATTCGATAGGCTGGCGATTTAGCAAGCCCTGCTCACCAATGATTAAAATAACTCTAAACAACGCGTCGACCTTGCCGAGCAGACTTTTAATCGAAGCACCGAGTTCAAGTTGCTGACGGGAGACCGATTCGATTAAGGCCCCGATAATCCACCAGATACGTGCCGCCTGCTCTGAAAAAGATTTTTCTTCAAAGGTCTCACATACCTTTTCCAGTCGTTTGAGGTTTTCCTCGACCGCCTTTTCAGTAATCACATTGACCAGGGCAAACTGATAAATAGGGCGTAATTTCTTTGCCAACTGTTTCGATGCATGATTATCCCTGGCATCGAGTGCATCTTTATCAACACCAGACTGATGCATGGACAGGTCGGGTAAAAACAGTAATTTTTCTGAGAATAAATCCTGGTTTTTTACCGCGCGAATATCATTCAGCAGCGGTAATATTGCGATGGGTATATCCCTATGTCCAGACTGAATATGCTCAAGATAGTCCGGTAGTTGCAAGACAGCACGGAGCAATACCTCCAAAGCCTGCTCGCCCTTCTCCTGCTGGTTCTCGATAATAAAACTACACAGCGATTCCATTTCTTCGGTCAACATGGCCGCACCATATTGCTCGACCATCATCAACACGCCCTGCACTATACCGAAACGCTCCCTGATAGATTCCAGCAAACTTACATCGTCATCCTCGACATATCGCTTAAGGTCTCTATTAATCTCTGAGAGATTATCATCGATACCCTTTTTGACCCAACCCAGGGCGCTATGTTTGATAGATGCTTGCTGACGGTTCATCGTTAAACTCCGAATTTATCCGCCTACACGCTCGGCAGCTTAAAGCCTGCCACCGAATTCTGCATCGCCTGAACCATTTGCGTCAATTCACCAATTGACTTTGAAGCCTGCCTGGTACCTTCCGCTGTTTCCCGGGTAACGCCCTGAATAGCATCCATGGTTTTTGTAATTTTAACACTCTCGCCCGCCTGTGACTTAGTCGCATCTGATATTTCAAGTATACGCTGTGCCAGGTTCATCGATACCTGCTCTATCCGATCCAGAGCGCCACCGGCATTCTCTGTCAGCTTGGCCCCTTTAACCACGTTCGCGGTACTTTGCTCCATGGAAACCGAGGCTTCGTTGGTATCTGCCTGGATTGTTTTCACCAGCGCTTCGATCTGCTTGGTCGCGTCACCCGTACGTTCCGCGAGTCGTTGCACCTCGTCGGCCACTACCGCGAAGCCACGTCCCGCTTCTCCTGCCATCGAGGCCTGTATCGCGGCATTTAATGCCAGTATGTTGGTTTGATCAGATATTTCTGTGATCAGATTGACGATATCGCCGATTTCCTGCGAACTTTCACCCAGGCGTTTAATTCTTTTCGAAGTTTCCTGTATCTGCTCACGAATAGTTTCCATACCGGCGATTGTCTGACGTACAGTCTCACCACCTTTATGCGCAATGCTTACCGATTTCCTGGCAACTTCGGCGGAATCGGCCGCTTTTTCAGAGACCTCAGACATAGATTGCGAAATAACCGTAATGGACTCACTGGCTTTGGTTATCTCTTTGGTCTGTAAATTACTCGCTTCCGCCAATTGACCGGTAGCGCCCTGGGATCTCTGAACCGCGCTACTTACCTGCACCGATGTTTTATTAATCGTGCTAACCAGATCACGCAAAGCGTCGATAGAGTAGTTTACTGAATCAGCAATAGCGCCAGTGATATCTTCGGTTACCGTGGTATGAGTCGAGAGGTCACCATCAGCAAGATTGGTCATTTCATCGAGTAGACGTAAAATCGCCCGTTGGTTTCTTTCGTTCTGTTCCTGTGACTCAGCTAGTCGCGCACGGGATTTGTTGACCACCATCATGACCATCATTATCAGCAGAGCGAGAGAGACAACACCAAACCCGTAACCCGCTAGCGACAGCATCTCCGACTGCTCACCCTGCTCTTCTATACGTTTCGATAAATCGTCCGAAGCGGCGAGCAACTGAGGACTAGTCGACTGAATTTTTTCAGCGGCTTCATACACTTTACCGAGTTTGGCTGAGAAATTTAGCACCTCATTTACACCACTCCTGACGTCCCTGTATTTTTTAGTGAACCCGGTCAATTCACCGACAACATCGCCGCCGATAAATCGATTTATGCCCAGGGCCTTGCTACCTTTGGACATCCCTGCTAATTGTTTATCGATTAGCTTTATATCTGCCTCAAGCTGCTCGGCAGCAAGCACGGGCGAAGTGCTATTATTAACGACCCGACTAAGATTACTTTCGATTCCGCGCAATAATGCCAGTTGACGCCCTGCAACGATTAAATTATTCGCAGGCGCATTAGCAAGCAGTTGTTCATTTATTATAGATTCTGCATGCTTGATTAATTCGGGCAACACTTCATTGATCGAGCTTATTCGCTGCCTGATATTTTCGACTATAGACCGCCCGCCGAGAACGTTTTGTATATTATTATTATGGCTACCCCAGATATCGTGCAGCTTCTCGTGTTCGGCATCGAAGGTCTTCGGTAAAGCAGGAATACCCCGCGCGCTATCACCAGAATCCAGGATTTTAAATGCATTGAGGAAACGTTCCTGATTTGCCTCAAGCTCATCGAAGGCAGTCTCATTACCCCGCAATGCCTGAACCACGTTCACCGCAATCTGCTGAGAAATTACCTGTTGCTCCGCAATAAAACTGTTATAAAAGGTATTAGGTCTCGACAACCAGAATGCCAGACTAAACAGTACTGCCATAATGATTATGGACACAACTAATAGCACCCCGCTTATGACGACTCGCTTATCTACCGATTTATCCGACTGCGAACTTGAAGCCGGCCTAGCGTTAGCTCCACCGGGTAGCAGACCCTTGATTTTATCTAACAGCGCCATTATCTCCTCATTACCTATATCACAGGCCGGTTACACAACACGAATAAACTGTTCGTTTTTGACCAGCTTATCAACTCTAAATACATTCCAGCGTCGCACCTGATCGACAAAGGCGCCACCCAGATATTGACCAATCGCCCCCACATCGGTGGCAGATTCATCCTGGTGTTCTCCAGGCTTGAATCGTCTCAATCCGTAAACCTCCTCTACCAGTAACCCTGCTGCAACACCGAGAGTATTAATAATCAGAATACGATTTTCCTTTTTACCGCTGGTATCTTCGTTATTTAGAAATGAATTCATATCGAGTACTGGCATTAAACTGCCACGAACATTCGCCAGACCTTTCACCCAATGTTTAACGCCAGGTACCCGAATAGTCTTCGGCGGGGGCAATATTTCGCTTACATCATCCATTTTTGCCAACAATGGAATACCATTAATCTGAAACCCTATACCTATCCAGTCCTCTATTATCGATGAATGAACCGGTA
>JAOUJX010000334.1 GCA_029882955.1 Gammaproteobacteria bacterium | reverse complement strand
GGTCCATTTCTCTACCTCAGACGTGTTATCTGAATGACATTTATCGAGGAGAAAGGGCGATAGCGTTTAACGCTTCGACTAACAGAGTTAGCGCTTTTGACGGATGATCCGTTTAAGGGCTTCGGTAAGTAAATCGGCTTCTGCTTGCGTATTATAAAAAGCAAAGGATGGTCTCACGCTGGTTTCAAGCCCGTAATGCGCCAGCGCTGGTTGGGCGCAATGATGCCCAGCGCGAACCGCTATGCCTTCCAAATCGAGCAATCGCCCGACCTCATCAGTCGGTATTCCTTCCAGCACGAAGGAAATAACGCCAGCTCTATCCTGAGGTTTGCCGATTATCCGAACTGAGTTGATTCGTTCTAACTCAGACAGTGCATATTCGACTAACTCGGTCTCGTATCGCTCGATGCGTTCAAAACCCAATTCGTTTAAATAATCGATAGCAGCACCTAGCCCCACAGCCGATGCCAGAGAGCCAGTCCCGGCTTCGAATTTATTCGGCAAGCCGGAAAAGGTACTATGCTCGAACGTCACTCGCTTAATCATGCTGCCACCGCCTTGCCAGGGCGCTAATTGCTCCCAAAGCTCCTTCCGCCCGAAAACAGCTCCTATGCCTGTTGGTGCAAACAACTTATGCCCTGAAAAAACGTAGAAATCGCAACCTATTTCACTAACATTCACTCGTCGATGAGGAACGCCCTGAGCACCATCGACAATAACAATGGCATCATGGCTCTTGGCCATACGTGTCATTTCGTGGATTGGTAATACTGACCCGAGTGCATTGGAAACATGGGTAAAAGAAACTATTTTTGTCGCCGGACCCAGCATTTGAGAATAGGCAACAAGATCGATTTCTCCGCTATCAGTGATAGGAATAACCCTGATAACTGCGCCGGTGCGTTTTGCGACGAATTGCCAGGGTACAATATTGGCATGATGCTCTAATTCGCTCAGGAGGATTTCATCACCCGGACCTAAGAACTTTTCACCAAGAACATTAGCGATTAAGTTCATGCCTTCGGTGGTACCCCTGACAAATATTATTTCTTCATCCAGCGGTGCTCCGAGCAAGCCAGCTACCTTGCTCCTCACCAGCTCATAGGCATCCGTCGCTTCTGCCGCTAACGTGTGTGCACCGCGATGCACATTAGAGTTTTCATGGGCATAAAACCAGGAAACTCGGTCTATAACCGACTGTGGCTTTTGTGTTGTCGCACCATTATCGAGCCAGACCAGCTGCTTGCCGTTGATTTTCCTTTTAAATACCGGAAAATCCGCGCGTACACCGTCAATATCAAGACCAGCCGCCGAATCAATTGACGACTGCACCACCGCACTACTTTGAAGAAAATAAGGCAGTGAATCTAAACTGGTTTTGGCAAACTGCAGTGCTGAGTCATCTACGGGCATATCCATTGCTTTAACAGCTTCGCCAACCATCTTTCCAACGAATTTAGTGTCCAGGAAATCCAGGCCTTCAATACGTCGGTAAGACTCCGTCATACTATCCATCGTGACTGCCCCTGCTTCACCTTTTAGCGGACTCGACAGCTTTGCAAGTGTTGAGTTTTGTTCATCGCTGGTATTATCAGCAAGACTTAGCTCTGGCATGTTTGCTATGGTCTCAGCCATTAGTTTATCGGCAATATTTGCCCACTCGCCATAGCTTGATGCATCCATGTAATCATTAGCCACGGATGTGATATCAGTTGTCAACTGGGCAAACTGCTGATCGAGTGAGTCTGTTGAGCTTCCCACAGTTACTTACCGATCTGGCTGTAATCGTAGTAATTACCTACCTGGACATTTTCAAGGACAGCAAGCGCGTCGGGGGTTAAAACGGCGACATTAAAATACAGGGCTAACAGATACTCGGCGATAGCTTGATTATTAATACCCATGGCCCGTACCGACAAGCTGGGTGAATATTCACCTGGCAATCCGGTTTGGTGAAGCCCGATAACGCCCTGACGCTCTTCACCAACACGCATCAGTAAAATATTGGTTGTGCCGTCTGGACCTGCGGGTCGTGTTTTACCATTGACCAGTAACTTGTCACAGGGGATTAGAGGTACACCGCGCCAGGTAATCACCGGCACGCCGAATACATTCATAGTCGGCGGTGGTGTTCCTCTACGAGTGCATTCACGACCAAATGCAGCTATAGCGCGCGGGTGAGCGAGGAAAAAGGCAGGTTCCTTCCAGACTTTTGACAGTAGCTCATCGAAGTCATCAGGAGTGGGTGGCCCAAAACGAGTACGAACTCGCATGGTAGGTGGAGCCTGACGGAGTAATCCAAACTGCTGATTATTGATTAATTCCCACTCTTGCCTTTCCTTCATATCTTCGACGGTGAGCCGAATCTGTTCCTGTAATTGGTCGAATGGATCGTTGTAAAGATCGGCTATTCGAGTATCGATACGAACAATACTACGCACTGTATTCAGTGGGTACTCTGGTGGCATTTCGTCGTAGTCAACAAAGCTCTCTGCCAGAGTTTCTTCCTCGGCTCCTGAAGAAACCTTCGCTCCAACTTCGCCATATTCATTGACGCGCTCTAGTTCTGACTGATATTTCGCAATACGTTCTTCAAATTCCTGCTTTAACCCTGGTGCTTCGTCCAGTAAGCGGTAGAAATTTTCGACATCTAAGGTTAGAAATGTGCAGTTTGTGCTGGTTTTTACCGTTCCAGTTCTTGGGCTGTTGTTTAGCAGCGCCACTTCACCAAAATAATCACCTTCATTTAACTCGTCAATTTTCACGGGCTCGTTTTTGGCGTCATTCCGTAAGATATCGACCTTGCCCTGAACGATGATAAAAAGCTTATCCCCTTTCGCACCTTCTTTAAAAACCACTTTATTTTTTGCAATTGTTTCCGTTTCAAAACGATTGCGGAGTGTTTCCAGAAAGCCCTGTTCAAGGCTTTGCAGAAAAGGTAATGCGCGAAGAGCGGCTGCATCTTCAAGATAAATGCTATTACCATCTATTTTAACTTTAATTTTTCCGCCGTCAGGCGCTAATATTTTACGACGGTTAACTCGATAAGTGCCCGACTGAACATTAGTCCATGGCAAGAGTTTTATGAGGTTACGAGAAGACTGTCCGGCGACCTGGACTCTCGTTTTAGTGGTTGTAGCCAGGTTTCTTGCTGCGGCACTACCAAGTGCCATACGATCATCAGGTCCCATACTGCCTCCTTGTTATTTATTATGTACCGAAGCTTCCAATGTTATTTCGTAGTCGTGGTATTTTGACTTAGTCTTCGACTAGCGCATGGCCGTCGATACATATAATTATTACATCTAAGCATAAACAAACCTTGCCCAATAGTCCAGCATGGCCGGAAACAAGCGAATTGTTTCAAACCCAGGGTTACCTTTTGTTATGATGTTGATTTGCACTGAAATTTAGCCCAGGAATTGCATCGATGGTTAACCCGTTAATATCTACACAAGTGCTTGTATGAATTACAAAGTTTTTCGGTCTAGTGGGTCAATATTTAACGCAAGTCAACAAGGGGTGCTATAACTCTGGAAACGATATTGATAGTTATAGCATCCCCGCAAGATTGAAGCTTTGAAGTTACCAATGCGTATCTACCTTTTCCTGATTTTTAGTCTGTTCGGATTTAATTCCAGCTTCGGCAGTGCGGATATTACACTCACTGCCACCTGCGAGAATGTCCCTCAGTCCAGTGATCAGCTCTGTCATATTATTACCGAGTCTCCCTGGGGACCTTTTGATGATGTCGCTTTCTATCGGTTAAGTGACTCAGGCAGCGCATTTTTGCTGGCAGCATATTCAGGCGGGGGTGGTATATACAATGGCACTGGATATTCAGAGGGTGGTGGTTTCATGTGGCTGAGTTTCGCGGAAGAGGGACATCCGTATTTTATTTTTTATCGAACTCAGGATTTTCTCGAAGTGGGGCAGCATGCTGATTCGATTGCGACACTCGGAGATTATTACTTTGAGGATTTCCGTACTTTTGCAGACAGTGGGGAAGTAACTTATTTTGTCAGTACGGATGAGGATGCAATTTGTGAAGATACTAATATAGTCGGAAGCCAGGAAGCTAAAGTATCCGATCTCTGTTTCAGACGATTAAAGCTTGATGTTGATTAATATTAAACCCTGATCCATTCAGGGCCATGCAGTAGATGGATGCTGTAGATGAAAGTTATCTGAGTTATTTGAAAGAATGATATTTCGGGTAACTGGAATATACCGTGGAAGCTAATTCCAGGGAAGTTTCTCGACGCCCCCGACGTCAGCAGACGCGGGCAGCATGTTGCCAGTGTTCGCTCTCTGCGAATAAGTAGCTCAAAATTGGCATCGTTTTCGGGCGGCCGAGAAGAGGGTAGGTTCGGGATAGGTTCGGATTCGGTAGTCACGTGAGAGTGGGAAAGAAAAACACCCTGGAAATCTTCAACTTGCTACCCGAAATTTCTCGGTGTGGCTTTCTTTATGGGTGGTCAGTTAATCAGGATAGAGTAACCACTATATAGCTTACTCGAGACCA
>JAOUJX010000035.1 GCA_029882955.1 Gammaproteobacteria bacterium | reverse complement strand
TTCTTCGGCAGTTTATGTATACCAAGTTCGTGATTGTGGTCGACGACGATATCGATGCTCGAAACTGGGAGGATATAATCTG
This sequence comes from Gammaproteobacteria bacterium, assembly GCA_029882955.1. Taxonomy (GTDB): domain Bacteria; phylum Pseudomonadota; class Gammaproteobacteria. Next base: position 17,499 of record JAOUJX010000035.1, on the reverse strand, counting down.
GGCAATCTCTACCCGCGTGGATCCGGCGCGTGATACCACGATTATCGAAAACACACCTATCGATTACCTGGATTTTGCTTCACCTGTATCAGGTCTCGGTTCAAAAATGGGTCTTGATGCTACTAATAAACTGCCGGGTGAAACGGCACGCGAATGGGGTACACCTATAGAGATGGATCAGGCTGTGGTTAGAAGAATAGATGAAATATGGGATCAACTGGGTATAGACCGGACTGATTAAAAAGCTTCAATTGTTTATTGAAAGCGGGTTCGCGTCAGTCACTTTGCACCAGCGGTTAAATTCAAGGATAATTTGAACAGAAATTAGACTGGAGGATGAATCAATGCGATCAATCATGGTGCTAAATTCAAAAGGTGGTTCAGGGAAAAGCACTCTTACGACAAATCTGGCGAGTTATTACGCCATGCAAGGCAAGAAAGTAGTATTAGTCGATTTTGATCCTCAATTATCCAGCTTCGACTGGTTAGCCGCTCGAAGTGGTGGCCGAAAATCTATAACAGGTGTAGATGCATCGAAAGGTAACTATCGTTCGCCAAGAAATGTCGATTATATTATTTATGATACGCCAGCAGCTGTTTATGGTAACGAGCTGAATGGTTTCCTGCGACGAGCCCAGAGTATTATTATTCCCGTATTACCTTCCCCTATTGATATGCGTGCTGCAACACCATTTATTCAGAAAGTATTGGCTAATGGTCGAGTGTCCCGCAAAGAATGTCGAGTTGCGCTAGTTGCTAATCGCTGCCGTGAGAACACCAATGTCTACCATCAGCTCGACAGTTATCTTAAAAAAGTCCGTAAAGCACCATTTATAAGCGTATTACGTGAAACTCAAAACTATAATAAAGCTGCTGAACGAGGCCTGGGTATATTTGATCTGGCACCCTATCAGGTAACACGAGACAGGGACCAATGGGAGCCTATTATTAAGTGGCTGAATAGTAAACGCAGTATGCCGATTAATTCGCGCTAGGTTTCTAGTCCAGGGCTTTTTCGACGGCCAGTTGGGCGTGAATCGAAGTCGTATCGTAGAGCTTGACGTCGGTGTCCTCCTGACTAACCAGCATACAGATTTCCGTACAGCCCAGGATAATAGCCTCGCAGCCGCGTTGCCGCAGCCGTTCGATAATATCGAGGTATATTTTTCTCGATTCTGTACGGACATCGCCTAGAACCAGTTGTTGATAGATAATATCATGAACCTGTTTTCGATCGTTGGAATCGGGAACCACGACGTCGATGCCATAATGGTCACTAATCCGTTTTCTATAAAAGTCCTGTTCCATGGTAAAGGCGGTACCGAGTAATCCGATCCGTCTAATGCCGTCCGCTTTTAAAACATCGCCGGTTGCATCGGCGATATGCAACAAAGGAATATCGACAGTAGCCGTGACTGAATCTGACACCCGATGCATGGTATTGGTACAAATCAGAAAAAAGTCCGCCCCTCCTGCTTCCAGTGACTGTGCCGCTGAGGCCAGTATTTCTGCGGTGCCATCCCAGTCACCGGCATGTTGTAGTTTTTCGATGGGTGAAAAGTCGACGCTATATAGTAATATTTTGGCGGAATGTAACCCGCCTAATTTACTCCGGATACCTTCGTTAATCTGCCGATAATAGTATTCGGTACTTTCCCAGCTCATGCCGCCGATTAAGCCGATGGTTTTCAAGTTTTTGTTCTCCGGTTTTACTCGCTGCATGATAGCATTTAAGGAATGAATCGAACTTACGAATTTACCATGCAATTGTCCGCAGAGAAAACGCGGATTATTTATCAGGGACAGGCAAGATTCCTGCTGGTAACTACCGACCATGGCATTAAGTTGCAATTGCCGGCGCAAAACTTCAGGTCCTATGTGACTAATGAAGGAATAAACGGGCGGTTCAGTGTAGAAATAGATGAAGACAATAAAATTCTACAACTTTCTAAATCAGTCTAATTTAGCCACTATTTCTTTGTGCTTGTTTGTAATCGATTTTGCTCTGTTTACGGGTCTTACTCTGAATTCGGGCATCATTGCCGATATGTTCTTCGCCTCTTTGTTTCGCCAGCTGTACCTGCTTTTCGCGTTCACGAAAACGAGCCCTTTCCTCGTCTGACTTATTATCGTAACAGGCGGGGCAGCTGACACCCTGCTGATATTTGGGACTGTCTTTGTCTGCTTCGGTTATTGGCAGGCGGCAAGCGTGGCACTGGTCGTAACTGCCTTTCTCAAGAGCATGGTTAACACTGACGCGATTATCAAAAACGAAACACTCTCCCTGCCATAGCGATTCTGCTTCTGGAATCTCTTCGAGGTATTTCAGGATGCCACCTTCTAGATGGTAAACCTCTTTAAATCCGAGTTCCTTAAGATACGCGGTCGACTTTTCACAACGAATACCGCCGGTACAAAACATAGCCACCCGCCCCTGTTTTTCCTTGTCCAGGTGATTTTTGGCGTACTCCGGGAAATCCCGGAAGCTTTTGGTGTTTGGTAGAGTGGCATTTTTAAAACTGCCAATGGCTGACTCGTAGTCATTGCGCGTATCGATCACCGTGACTTCGGGGTCCGAAATGAGTTCGTTCCACTCGCCAGGCTTTACATAAGTGCCTACTACCCGGTTAGGGTTAATGCCTTCGATACCCATGGTGACTATCTCTTTTTTTAATTTAACCCGGGAGCGATAAAAAGGCATTTCCTTGTCGTAAGAGAATTTGCACTCGAGCGGTTCCAGCCGCGGATCCTGCCGAAGCCAGTCGAGCAAATTATCGATGGCCTGCTGTGAGCCGGCGACTGTGCCATTGATACCTTCGGGTGCGAGTAATAGCGTTCCGCGAACATGATTTTGCAGCATCATATTAAGAAGTGGCAGGCGTAAATCCTGATGGTTATCGAGCTGAATAAATCGATAAAGTGCAGCGACAACAATGTCTGACATGGAAGAACCTGGCAGCTAGCCGAAACGTAAATTCGGTGCCGAAATTAAAAAACCCGCCATTCTAGCCTAACCCTGGCTTTGGCTAAAGGTCTAGTTCACCGTTTTTTCCTACCACGTCGATAGTGTGGCCGGATATTTTAATTTGGTCCCCGGCAGATATTTTTTTGCGTTTGCGGGTTTCTACCTCGCCATTAACACTGACCAGGCCGTCAGCTATGGCCTGTTTGGCGGAACCGCCACTGTCCGAGATACCTTCGTACTTTAGTATCTTGTAAAGTTCGACAAATTCCGATTCAAGTTCTGTGATTATTTTGGAGGTATCATTCATGATTCTAATATTAGTAGAAGCGCTGAATATTTCATTATAAATTATTATGTTAATAAGAGAGAATAGCAGGAATTACTTTTAGCAGGATTCTTATGATTCAGTGGTACCCCGGCCATATGCACAAGGCTAGCAAGGAATTTAAGAAAATTCTGCCGCAGGTTGATTTGGTTGTTGAGGTTCTCGATGCACGCTTGCCCTACTCCAGTGAAAACCCGATGCTGGCGAATTTACGTAAGGGTAAACCCTGCATTAAAATTTTGAACAAAAGTGACCTCGCGGATCAGGATCGTTTACGCGCCTGGCAGAATCGCCTCGAAGAGGATAGTCAGGTGAAAACTCTGACCTGTAGCCTTGAGGACAAAGTTATTTCAGGATTGATGGATCTTGCCCGGGGTTTGATTCCAAAAAGAAATAATCGATCTTCGATGATCTATGCCATGATTGCAGGTATACCGAACGTCGGTAAGTCGACCCTGATAAACCGCATAGCGGGTCGCTCCATTGCTAAAACTGGTAACGAAGCCGCGCTTACTCGTATGCAGCAGCGCATCGAAATATCTGCGGAGCTGACGCTTATCGATACACCAGGCATGCTTTGGCCCAATATCGAAAACGAAAATAGTGGTTATCGTCTGGCTGCCACCGGTGCGATTCGCGACACAGCGTTAGATTTACAGGAAGTTGCCTGCTTCATTGCAGAGTTTTTTCTGAACGACTATCCGCAACGTATTCAGCACAGATACTCGATTGATAAATTACCGCCTACCGAAATAGAATTGCTTGAATTAATAGCGCGTCAGCGAGGATGCATAGTTTCAGGTGGCATGATAGATTTTGAAAAAGTAGCCCGCTTGCTCATCACGGAATTACGCAGTGGAGAACTCGGCTCGGTATGTTTTGAAACACCGGAGATGATCGAAAAGGAAATGGCCCTGGTAGAAATTATCCGCCAACAGAAAGCGGAAAAAAAAGCTGCACGCAAGAAATCTAAATAGAGAGAATAAATATGACCATACGCCTCGCGACCATAGAAGACGCCCAATCGCTGTCTGAATTTAACCAGAAAATGGCTTTCGAGACTGAAGCAATTACCTTAATTCCAGAAGTTATCGATGCCGGGGTGAGAGCAATGATTTCTAATCCGCAGATGGGATTTTACCTGGTGGCAGAAGATGATAATGAAATTCAGGCTTCGCTTATGGTGACGACCGAATGGAGCGACTGGCGTAATGGGATGTTCTGGTGGATTCAAAGCGTCTACGTTAAACCCGATTTCCGACGAAAAGGTTTATACCGACAACTCTATCAACAGGTTAAATCGCTGGCCGAAGCTGAAACGGGGGTTTGTGGTTTTCGATTATACGTCGAGCACGATAATAAAATCGCTCAAGACACCTACCACTCACTGGGCATGCAGGAAACGGCCTACAAGCTATTCGAAGAACTTAAAAACGATACCCGTTTCAGTCAGGACTAAAAGCGAAGCTTGCACAGTTAAGCGACAGTCCTTATAGTAAGCCTTCCTCAACGGGGTGCGCCAGGCGCTGAGAGCTGTGAACAACAGCAACCCGATGAACCTGATCCAGTTAGTACTGGCGTAGGGATGTGAGCGAATTATAGTTTGAAGCCCCCTTCCCCGCGTCGTTTATTTTTTAGGGGAAATTATGTCCAGAATTACACAAGTTTTAATCACAGTATTTTGTCTGCTACAGCTTACTAACGCCTCTGCGGGAAAACAGACTTTAACTATCTACACTTATGATTCGTTTACCAGTGACTGGGGTCCCGGTCCACAGGTAAAGAAAGCATTTGAAGAACAGTGCGACTGTATCCTTGAGTTTGTCGGCCTCGAAGATGGTGTTGCCTTATTAAGCCGTCTTAAACTTGAAGCGACTAATACCAAAGCAGATCTTATTTTAGGAATAGATACCAATTTAACCGCAGAAGCCAGGGCGACCGGATTAATCGAGCCCCACCAGATATCGACTGGACCCACGACATTACCTACGGACTGGAAAGACACCTACTTTCTACCTTACGATTACGGCTATTTTGCTTTTGTTTATAACAAGGAAATATTACCTAACCCACCTACTAGTTTGAAAGAACTAGTGGAAAGTACGGATGCTCCGGAAATTCTTATTCAGGACCCCAGGACCAGCACACCCGGATTGGGCTTTTTGCTGTGGATGAAAAAAGTATATGGTGATGAGGCTCATAAAGCCTGGGTAAAGTTATCGAAACGAGTTGTCACAGTGAGTAAGGGCTGGAGTGAAGCATACGGACTGTTTCTAAAAGGTGAAGCTCCGATGGTATTGAGTTACACCACCTCCCCTGCTTATCACATTATTGCAGAGGAGGATAAACGATTTGCCGCCGCCAGTTTTGAGGAAGGTCATTATCAACAGATCGAAGTGGCCGGTCTAATTGCATCAAGCAAGAAGAAAGCACTGGGGCGCGAATTTCTGACCTTCATGATGAGCGAAAAATTCCAGTCCATCATACCGACTACAAACTGGATGTATCCCGCTGCATTAGAGCAAGACCAATTACCAGCAGCTTTTAAAGACCTGGTTAAACCCGGTCATACTTTGTTATTCAAAGATACTGACATTGCCAAAAACAGGAAACAATGGATTAGCGAATGGCTGGAAGCCATGGCTGAATAACTGCCTCTTAATTATGACAAAGCCAACCATGAGCGCCTATCCAGTTCTTGCGATACTGGCGTTTATGGTGCTGGGGCCGATGATGGCGTTGTTAACGGTTACAGGCGTCTCTGTTATTGAATCGGAGAGCCTGTCTTTCTGGAAGAGTGCTTATCTTCGCCGGGTATTGATTTTTAGTTTTTGGCAGGCGTTCCTGTCAACAGCTTTGAGCGTCAGTCTGGCGATTATCGTGGCGAGGGCTTTTGCGCGCTATGGCTGTTTCCCTTTTCGAAATTTAATACTCAAACTATTTGGCCTGCCGCTGGTAATACCGGCCGTTGTCGCGGTTTTCGGACTGGTGTCCGTTTTCGGTACCGGGGGCTGGATTCCTCTGGGACGAGATTTATACGGCCTGAATGGTATATTGCTCGCGCATATATTTTTCAACCTGCCGCTTGCGGTACGTTTACTATTACCTGCCTGGAAATCGATTCCAGAACAACACTGGAAACTGGGCCAACAGCTCGGTATGAATAGCTGGCAACAGTGGAAATATCTGGAATGGCCGACACTTAGAGAGAACCTTCCGGGTGTTGGAGTTCTGGTATTTATGCTTTGTTTAACCAGCTTTGCGGTGGTTCTTACACTTGGGGGTGGACCAAAAAGCACGACACTGGAGGTCGCCATTTATCAGTCATTGCGATTCGATTTCGAGCCTGCCCAGGCAGCAGTGTTAGCGGCATTACAATTGAGTCTTTGTGCAACTGTTGCACTGATCAGTTTTCGCTTACAGAAATTACCCGAAGTGGAAATCACTTCTACCGCCCTGCAATGTCCGGTTGATACAAACACATTAAAGTTAAACGCCGTGATTTTGTTAGCGGCAGTGGTGTATGTTGCAATGCCGATGATTGCTATGTTATTCGAAGCATTTACCGGACCGGTTAGACAGGTGTTGAGTAATCCGGCGTTATGGCGCTCGGCCGCGCTAAGTCTAAGCATTGGTATGATTGCCGCCACGCTGTCAATATTGGCTGCATGGCTGATACTCAGGAGCGCCAGCGATTTGTATTATATAAAACGAAAGCACAAGGCTGCTTATCTGGAAATGGCGGGCTCTATTGTTTATGTCGTTCCACCCCTGGTGATTGGAACGGGTCTATTTGTATTAATAGCGCCACGATTTAATGTGTTTGACTGGGCTATTCCTATCGTGATTTTAATCAATGCTATGACGGGACTGCCTTTTGCGATAAGAGCACTCGGACCGGCAATGCGGCAGAACAAAATGCGTTATCAGCGTCTGTGCGAAAGCCTGAACCTGGATGGCTGGAATCGGTTTAAAACGGTTGATTGGCCCCTGCTGCGTAAGCCGCTTGGACTTGCCATGGCGCTGGTTACCGCTTTGGCGATGGGTGATCTTGGCGTCATCGCATTGTTTGGGACGCCCGAAACGACGACCTTGCCTTTGCTGCTTTATCAGCAACTCGGAGCCTACCTGATGTCAGAGGCAGCGGTTACAGCGGTGTTTCTGCTAGGTTTTTGCCTGTTGGTATTCTGGCTGCTCGAAGGCATCATTGGTGGTAGAGAAAATGTTTAGCATTAGACAGTTGTGTTTTACCTATACGGATACTGAAAATAACACTGTGATGCCAATGAGTTTTGAACTTCAGGCCGAGCGAGGAGAAATTTTAAGCCTTATCGGCCCGAGTGGTTCGGGTAAGACCAGCCTTCTGAATTTAATCGCCGGGTTTATTCAGGCCAGTGCGGGACAGATTTTCGTTGATGGGGAAGATATTCAACAACTACCCCCGGCGCAGCGACCTGTGAGTATGGTGTTTCAGTCTCATAATCTATTTCCGCATTTAGATGTATTTACCAATATCGCGTTGGGAATTAATCCATCGTTAAAATTAAGTGTAGATGAGCATCAGTCGATAGAAGATGCATTGGTGACTTTGGGGCTGGAAGGCTTCAAAAAAAGAAAACCCGGACAATTATCGGGCGGACAGCAGCAGCGCGTAGCGATTGCTAGAGCTCTGGTACGCGAGCACGACATTTTATTACTTGATGAACCGTTTGCTGCACTGGGTCCGGCGATGCGAGCCGAATTAATAATGGCACTAAAGGAGCTGGTGTCACGTCGAAAAATGATCGCTTTAATGGTTAGCCATCAACCAGCAGATGCGTTACTCGCTTCGAAGCACACTGCCTTTATTGACAATGGACAGGTCATTTCGATTCAGAAAACCAGCGAACTATTAAATGACAGGAAACGACAGGAAATTATGAGTTATCTGGGGTCTGAGTGAAAATAGACGAATCGTATTTCGCCGAATTATTCCGGATAATTCCCCTGCTAAAATCCTGTCATCCGCAGGACTTTAGGATAGACAGGGTTTCTGGCTTTACTAATAACAATTACCGGCTTCGGAACCAGCAGCATGACTGGATTTTGAGAGTGCCGAAGGATAAAACAAATATTTACATCAACCGGGATAACGAAGCACTAAATATTCAGCACGCGAACGCGCTCGGGCTGGCACCGAAAAGTTTGTGGCGCAGTCCTGGTGGATTAAGCCTGACACCCACGTGCCGACAAACTCGAAATTTTCAGGCCCAGGATATGTACGAAATGGCTCTGAGAGAAAAACTAATGATGAATATCTGTCGTTTACATACTAGCGATAACGATTTCCACGGTAGCGTGGATCTGCTCAAATTGTTGCCGGAATATCTGGCACTGGTGCCTAAAGAGCATAAGCTCACCCTAAAGCCTTTTGTGCACGAGGCTTTAACAAAATATTCACTAATCGAAAAATACGATAATAAACGGGTGCCATCGCACAATGACCTGGTACTGGAAAATATTCTCGTCGAAGGTCCCGGTAGAATTTGGATTATAGATTGGGAATATTCCGCGATGGCATCTCCCTACTGGGACCTCGCTACCTTATGTAATGCATCCAGACTTGATGCAGGGTATACCGAGGAACTACTGGCGTTATACAAAAAGGACTGTGCCGAACTTGAACTCGATATTCTTTTAATCTATCAGTTTTTGCTACAGCTTCTATCTATCTGCTGGATGGCGGTATTTACTGAGCAGGACCTGGAGTATGAACTAGACTACCTGAATAGCTTTTATTATTAAGCAGCTGGTGGCGATTCGGACAATTTATCTATAAAATTGACTGGATGGGCAGAACCTGCACGAAGAATAAATGTAGAAACCGCCGCGCCTGCTATATGGCCAAATTTGCTGGCTATCTCTCAGATACTTGTCTATATATTCTGTATGGTCAAGCCCCGATAATTATTGCTTACGAGGTCGTTTGAAAAAGGCGTGAAGAAACCCTACTGGAAGGCAGACTGGATGATTGGTCTGCTGGTAATGCTAATTTTTTTGATGTTGACTGAAACGCCACTGATGCGTCCGCTGGACGGTTACGCCTATGATCTGGGCATGGGATTTTTTTCCGATAAACAGCCCAGCGATGAAATTGTCGTCGTGGCGATCGACGATAAATCTTTAAGTCAGCTAGGTGCGTGGCCCTGGCCCAGAGATTTAATTTCTGAGGTCACATGGCAACTGGCTAAATCTAAGCCCAAAGTAATTGGATATCAATTACCTTTTGATGCGGCTCAAGGTTTGAAAGCATTGGAGTCAGTCGATAAATTACGCGAAGTTTTAAAGACAGAAAAGATATTAAAGCGCCAGGTTAGAGAGGCGATACAAACCACCACCGAAGAAATTAATACCGATTTTAAGCTTGCCTCGGCTTTACGTTCTGCGGGACGAACCGTTCTCGCTATGCCATATCTCGCGACTAGCACTACGCCTCAAGACGTTGGTGAGCTACCTGCATACCTGAAAAGATTTAGCCTGGAAAAATCGGCTGGTAATAGCGAAAGGCAGGATATGCAGCTAACCGAAGCCGGGTATATCTCGCCACCCATCGAAATTTTGAGCAAGCAGGTTGGTGGTATTGGCGTTGTCGAATCACTGGTAAGTAACCATCAGCCTGCACGCCAACAACCTTTGGTTATCCGACATGGCGATTACTATCTGCCGTCCTTCCCGCTGATACTATACGCTCGCTATCAAGGACTGGCAGCCGAGCACATAACTCTCGATTCGACCGCTGGTTTGCAGCTGAAAAATGAAGTATTGGCAGCCGATCAGAACATGTTGCTATACCCGCGTTTTTACCAGGGAACCGAAGACCAGCCAGCTTTCAAAGTATTTTCGTTTGTTGATGTGCTCAATGGTGATATTCAGACGGACAAGTTTAAGGGCAAAACTATTATTATCGGAATGACCGCCGAGCAGGAGTCAAAACTTATAGAGACACCAACCGGAGAATTCATGGCTCCACCCATGATAACAGCCCATACCTTGTCGAGTTTGTTGAATAAGGAATCATTCCGGGTGCCAGTCTGGGCGGATCAGGCGCAAAAAATAGCGATTATAGTCATAGGCCTATACCTGATGTTTGGTTTTCTGCGTCTGGGTAGCGCGAGCGGATTTATTATCAGTTTGTTTTTATTATTGTTGATGGTCAGTGCTCATTTTATGCTGATGCGATCAGAGTCGAGCTGGGTGCCATTGATGGCGGCGATTATGACACTGTTGACCGGATACATAATTCTTGGTGGCAGGAAGATGGTCGATAGTCGTGTGGGTGCTATTTACCAGGCGTTGTCGGCGGCAAATCGTCAACTCGGAGAATCATTCCAGGCGCAGGGACAGCTGGATCAGGCTTTCGATAAACTCCAGCGCTGTGAAGTCGATGAATCTCTTTTAGGCCAAATTTATAATCTGGGTCTTGCTTACGAGCGCAAGCGTCAGTTCAATAAAGCCGTAACGGTGTTTAAATATATCCAAAGCGTGGACAGGAAATATAGCGATGTAGCAGAGCGTATCGAGCAAAATACCAATATATCTGGCGCCGTGGTACTTGGCGGTGCTGCAACGACTGTTACCAATGCCAAATTAATTCTCGGCAACAGCGGGATGCAAAAGCCCAGACTTGGCCGCTATCAAATAGATAAAGAAATTGGTCGTGGTGCAATGGGTATGGTGTATCTGGGACGGGACGAAAAGATTGGTCGTACGGTAGCAGTGAAAACTATGATGTTGTCGGAAGAAATCGAAGCTGACAAACGCGAAGCCGTTAAGAGCCGGTTCTTTCGCGAAGCCGAGGCTGCGGGGCGATTGAATCACCCTAATATTGTTACCGTATACGATGTCGGTGATGAAGAAGATCTGGCCTATATCGCAATGGATTTTCTCAAGGGGAAAGATTTAAGCGCTTACTGTAAAAAGAAAAATTTACTACCCATGTCGGAAGTATTCGAAATCGTTATGAATGTTGCCAATGCCCTCGATTATGCACACCAACAGCATGTCGTTCATCGTGATATTAAACCCGCCAATATTATTTACGATAAAAAGTCGCGTTCTACAAAGATTACAGATTTTGGCGTGGCCTGCTTAACCGATGCCAGTAAAACCAAAACCGGTACTGTACTCGGTAGTCCATATTACATGTCGCCCGAACAATTAGCCGGTAAAAAGGTCGATGGTCGTTCGGATTTATTTTCTCTAGGGGTAACACTTTACCAGATGCTCGCCGGTGAATTACCGTTTGCAAGTGATTCCCTGGCAAACCTGATGTATAAGATTACCAACGAAAAGCACCCAGACATCCGCAGCCTCCGTCCCGATGTACCCAACTGTGTCTACACATTAATCAACAAAACCCTGCATAAGGATTTAAATAAACGTTTTCAAACGGGAGAGCAGATGGCTTCTTCGATGGAACGTTGTTATGAAAAAATACTCGAACAGGTAAGTTAATTATTTGCTGATGATTTTTGGGTAGTGGGTAGAGTAGTGCGACAATTATTCTTATCGTTGTTTCTTTTTTTTAGTTCAGCCAGCCCGGCAGAGCCTGTTAGTACCGGATATCTGGATAGTATTGCTATAGATGGCCACGACCCGGTTGAATATTATTCCTCCGAAGTACGCAGTAAACATATCGAAGTCAAAGGCTTTAAACGTTTTGCAGTAGATTGGAACAATGCCCGTTGGTTATTCGCGTCCCAGGCCTCGGCAGATAAATTCGAAGCTGATCCCGATAGCTATGTGCCCCAGTATAATGGTTTTTGTTCAAATGCGTTGGCACTGGGCGAAGGATTGATCCGCACGGATGGTACAGTGTGGGAATTTTTTGGTGACAAATTACATCTGTTTTACGCTGAACGTGGTCGACAGCGTTGGTTAGATGGTGACTGGGCCAGCTATAAAGAAGAAGCCGATGCGGCCTGGGAGCAGTTAAGGAATCAATAGTTGGCGCTAATCAATTGAAAAAACACGGTGATACAAATTACACAAAATATTGTTATTGGCGATGATGAAGTCGAGTTGACGGCAATCCGTGCCCAGGGAGCGGGGGGGCAAAACGTTAACAAGGTATCATCGGCGATTCATTTGCGTTTCAATATTAAAGCTTCTTCTTTACCGGAGTTGTACAAACATCGTTTACTATCACAGGCTGACCATCGTATTAGCAAAGATGGAATTCTGGTTATCAAGGCCCAGAAGCATCGAACACAGGATAAAAACCGGCAGGATGCGCTAGACCGAATAATAGAGATAATTCAGTCGGCGGGAGATGTGCCGAAGGCGAGGCGCGCCACTAAAGCGACCAGGGCCTCTCAGCGAAAACGAGTAGATAGCAAAGTTAAGCGAGGTAAGACGAAAGTGTTAAGGAGTAAAATTTTAGACAAGGAATGACTTTGCGGAGCTGTTCGGGACTAGTCTTAACGATCTCGGAATTATAGATAAACCAGGTTGATATCAATACTGTAGCGAGGAGGCTAAGTAATATCGTAGATAAATAGATAATATTGGAAGCTTCGGGTATTTTTTAAAGATGATTTCTCTTTTACAGATGGACTGGCTATTAATATTAATGGCGATAGCAATCATGCTGTTTGCCGGATTGGTACACGGTACGCTGGGTCTTGGCTTCCCTATGGTGGCTACACCAATGCTGGCAGTTTCTTTTGATGTACGTACCGCCATCTTGATTACTTTATTGCCGACAGTCGCTGTAAATCTGGTGAGTATCTGGAACAGCCGCGAGTCGCTCAATGAGGCTCGACGGTTTTTACCATTAACGGGTTTTACCCTGGTCGGTTCGGTTCTGGGTGCATATATACTGGCTACGTCAGACCCGGACCCTTTCCGTTTGGTACTAGCGAGCCTGATACTACTATATCTCTGGACCAGTTATGCCAGTGGAATATCGTTTCTCTGGGTTAGCAACCACCTGTTAATTGCGATGCTGGTATTCGGTTTGATCGCAGGGATTTCAGGCGGCGTAACCAATGTCATGGTCGCAGTGCTTGTTATTTTTTTCCTGTCTCTAGGTGTGCCAAGAAAAACCATGGTGCCTGCGCTCAATAGTTGCTTCCTGGCGGGTAAGGTTTCGCAAATAATAGTTCTTTTTGCGGCAGGTTTGTTAAGCCTGGAATTATTATTAGAAACCACACCACTCGCAATAGCCGCCGTAGCAGCATTGATGATTGGCCAATCGTTGCGCGAAAAAATTGCCCTCGATGTCTATCGGCGCGTGTTGCAGGGACTGCTGGCGATACTGGCTATGGTATTGATTGTTCAGTTTTTTGATTAGCAAGTATTGCTTTTACTTTAAAAAAGCCGCTTCAAACGGATACTTCGTCATATTGTCGAAACCATCTTCGGTAATCAAAACCTGATCTTCGAGCTTGACGCCGTTTTTACCGCCGACTTCACCGACATAGGCTTCGACGCATAACACCATGCCGGCTTCGACAATGCCATCATATCCATGACCCTCGAAGTCTTCGGTATAGCGTATCGACGGGTATTCATCGCAAAGTCCGACTCCATGCATGATGACGCCGTAGCGGTTTGGTCGGCAGTTTTTCGGCAGACGGTGTGCTTTCTCGGTAAGTTCCTGGAAGCTGACACCGGGCTTGAGCATTTGCATATTGGTCATGATGTGTTCGTAAGCAATTTGATAAATACGTTTTTGCTCCGCGTCGGGTTCGACATCGCCGCAGATCCAGGTGCGAGAGATATCGCAGCACATCCCATAAGTGCCGATCATATCGGTGTCGAGCGCGAGTAACTCCCCATCGCTGATGACCCGTGGACCCGCTTCCTGGAACCAGGGGTTGGTGCGGGGGCCTGAACTGCAAATCCGGGTTTCGATCCATTCGCCGCCGCGACGAATGTTTTCGGCGTGTAAAACAGCCCAGACATCGTTTTCACTTTGTCCGGCATACAATGCTTTTTGCATCTCAAACATGGAAGCTTCACAAGCCGCTGTTGCACAACGCAGGGCCTTAATCTCGTCGGGCCCTTTGATAACGCGGGCCAGCTCGGTGACTGCCTGACCCTCGAATACCTCTAAGCCAATTTTTTCCAGGGCACGCAGGCCTGCAATTTCAATTTTATCAACCGCCAGGCGCCGATTAGCACCGGCGTGATTACGCATCAATTCGTCGACTGACTGGGCGAATAAACCGGCGTGTTCCTCAGACCGATAAGCCGATTCGAAATAAAAGAACGAGGCGCCGCTGCGTAACTCTTTGACTAATGGCAAATGTGAGGAAAGATGGTCGCAACTATGAAAATCCCATAACACCATATAGCCATCTGCTGATACAAAACAGGCACGAGCAGAATTATGCGTGATCCACAGCTGCATGTTGGTAGTGTCGGTTGCATAGCGAATATTCAGCGGGTCGAATAACAGGATGCCGCCATAGTTATTCTTTTGTAGTTCGGCGCAAAGTCGTTGCAGGCGAAATTCGCGCATTGCATCGAGTTGTGGAATCTCAAGACCGAGTGCTTCCCATTCTTTGAAAGCCAACGCGGTAGGCCCGATTTCAACACGGTCGTTATCGTCGGGTGAACCGTCTGGTTTTACGCCTGTCGCAGGTTTCCTTGAAGGGTCAATTTTTCGGTTAGAGCTATCTATGGAAAAAGGCGATGATGACATAGCGCCAACCTCTTTAACGGCCGATGAATGAAGTGAGCATAATCCAACACTGGGACAAAGATAAGCAATTTATTGGTGACAGTTGTCAACGAATTTGGTTGATGTATTTTTGCGCGCTACCATCTTCGAGAATGTCGAAAATGTGGGCTTTGGCGGCGTCCTGGCTATCGAATCCGATTTGCCCCGGATAGAGGTCTAGTTGTATATGATATTGACTGTTGAACTTCGCAATTTCGATACGGATTCCTTTTTGACGTAGCACTGCCCTGCCGGAAATCTCTATCCATCTTTTCGACCGAATAAACCGTCGTTTACGATCATCGTACTTGTTTTGTTTATCGATTTGTTTAGACGCTATATCTGTGCTGGTAAGCGCGTTACAGCAGAAAGTGCCGACCTGCATGCTGCCCCAGCTTTTATGATAGACGTAGAATTGATAGCGAAAATTGCTGCCGCATAACTCGCAGTTTCCGGCGACTTCACCAAGGTCTTCGTAGCCCAGGTACTGCCAGCCGGTTTTTGGTGGGACTTTGCCGTGTTCGGCTGCGTGACAGCCCTTGCAAAGGGCTTCGCAGTCTTTATAGTCATATTGCCAGGGTAATTTGCCGGGCATGTATTTTCTGTGATGAACCTGAAGAATGACTTCAGTTTGGTCACGACTGCAAGTCTTACAAATGCCACCGTCGAGTTCGATAACTTCCTCTCGAAACACTTTCCATTGGCTGGTTTGATATCCTTTCATGATGAGCATCCCTGAATTATTCATAAAAAAGGCGCCCAGTGGACGCCTTTTTATGCTACCTGTTGGATTGAATCCTAAGCCACTTTCACCGGAAATGCACTCTCGGCTGCCGACATATAGCTTTCCATCTCATTAAAATTCAGGTAACGATACACATCATCCGCCATGGTATTAATGTCATTGGCGTATTGCATGTATTCGTCCATGGTTGGAATTTTACCGATAATGGCGCCGACGGCTGCAAGCTCTGCCGAGGCCAGATAGACATTCGCGCCTTTACCCAGACGATTCGGGAAGTTGCGTGTCGATGTCGAAATGACGGTACTGTTTTCTGCGACCCTTGCCTGATTACCCATGCATAACGAGCAGCCTGGCATTTCGGTTCTGGCTCCGGTGCGGCCGAAGATGTTGTAATAACCCTCGGCGGTTAACTGGGCTTCGTCCATTTTAGTCGGTGGAGCAATCCACAAACGCGTGGCGACCGGGCCTTCGAGTTTTTCGAGCAGTTTACCTGCGGCACGGAAATGTCCGATGTTGGTCATGCAGGAACCGATAAATACTTCGTCGACCTTTTCGCCAGCGACATCCGCTAATGTTTTAACATCGTCAGGATCGTTCGGGCAAGCCAGTAACGGTTCCTTAATTTCATTTAAATCAATCTCAATGATTTCAGCGTATTCGGCATCGGCGTCGGCTTCCAAAAGAACCGGGTTGGCTAACCAGGCTTCCATCTCTTCAATCCGTCGGGTAATAGTGCGAACATCACCGTAACCCTCGCTGATCATCCACTTGAACATGGTGATATTCGAGTTTATGTATTCAATGATCGGTTCCTTATCGAGTTTGACGGTACAGCCCGAAGCGGAGCGCTCGGCTGAGGCATCCGAAAGTTCGAAGGCCTGCTCGACCTTAAGTTTCGGTAAACCCTCTATTTCTAGCACACGACCGGAAAAAATGTTTTTCTTGCCTTTCTTTTCGACAGTAAGCAAGCCGCGTTGAATGGCAGCATAAGGAATTGCATTGACCAGGTCGCGTAGTGTAATACCGGGCTGCATCTCACCCTTGAAACGAACCAGCACCGATTCGGGCATATCCAGCGGCATAACGCCGGTCGCTGCGGCGAATGCCACCAGGCCGGAACCCGCCGGGAAGGAAATACCAATCGGGAAACGTGTGTGCGAATCGCCACCGGTGCCCACTGTATCGGGTAGCAACATGCGATTCATCCACGAGTGAATAACACCATCACCGGGACGCAGTGAAACACCGCCACGATTTTGCATGAAGTCTGGTAGCGTATGATGAGTCACTACATCGACCGGCTTCGGGTAAGGCGCGGTATGACAAAACGATTGCATCACCAGATCGGCCGAAAAGCCCAGGCAGGCGAGATCTTTGAGTTCGTCGCGGGTCATCGGTCCGGTGGTATCCTGCGAGCCTACCGTGGTCATTTTCGGTTCGCAATAGGTGCCCGCACGTACGCCGGTAACACCGCAGGCCTTGCCGACCATCTTTTGTGCCAGGGTGAAGCCCTTGCTACTGTCTTCCTGGGCTTCGGGAAGTTCAAAAATATCAGAAGCCGGTAAATCGAGATATTTACGCGCACGGTCGGTTAAGCCGCGACCGATAATCAGCGGAATCCTGCCATCGGCCTGCACTTCGTCTTTAAGTACATTGGTCGCGAGTTCAAAAGTGGCAAGCACTTCGTCGCTAAGGTGTTTAGTCGCTTTTCCTGCCAACGGATATAAGTCGACCACGTCGCCTGTCTCCATTTTAGA
>JAOUJX010000333.1 GCA_029882955.1 Gammaproteobacteria bacterium | reverse complement strand
AAAGATTGCGACAAACGAACAGTAAACCAGGCAAATCCAGTCGAACTGTTTATGCGGCTTCGGCTCATAGGGCACCGAACGCGCCGACAGCAAGGCCACCTGCCTTTTTTGTACATACCGATCTATTGTAAAAGCGAATAACGCAGGTATTAACAATACCACCGACACCACGGCACCCATTTCAAAATTCTGCTGGCCGATGACCTGCTTGTAGATATCGACCGCCAGCATGTTGTACTGTCCACCGATGACTTTGGGTAAACCGAAATCGGTAATAACCAGGTTAAAGACGACGAAGGCCGCAGAAATCAGGCCATAACGAGCCCCCGGAATAGTCACTGTCCAGAAGGTTTTCCACCGACTCGCACGTAGCGAAATGGCAGCCTCGTAAAGCCTGGCGTCGGAAATACCAAGCGCGGTGGTAATAATAATCAGGGCATGCGGAAAGGTGAAAAATACCGAGCCAATGACGATACCAATCGGTCCGTAAATGGATTCGCCCATCAACAACTCTTTGAGCATGCCCTGGTTGCCGAACAGATAAACTAGCGCGATGCCCGGTAGTAAGGACGGCACCAATATCGGTATCATCGCTATGAGCTTGAACACCCCCTTAAAACGCATCGTGCTTCGATTCAGCGCGTAGGCGAAACCAAAGGCCAGCGCAACCGTAATAATCGTGCTAATAACTGCGATGGTTAAAGAATTACCGATGGATCGAAACAACGCTGGCGTGGTGAAGTAAGCGCGATAGTTCTCCAGCCCCGTCGAACTCGATGGTCGCAAGGTTACTCGCCTGAACTGATTGGAATCAAACTCATGCCATTCAGTATCAGCAAAGCGACTACTGCCGACCAGGATTGAACTTTCCAGTTTGATCTGCCGCAGTCGATATTTGGTTGAGCTACGAAAACTGAAGTCTGGAAAGAAGGTCGTAACCGATAGACGCCCGTCGGAGCTGCTGGCAAGCTCCTCTGGTTTGAGAACCTGTAACTCGTAATTTATCGATTGGGCTGTTCGAGGCTGGCCCCAGCCATCGCCTTTGTCTACCTGGAATTCAAAATTACCCAGATCAAAGGCAAAAGTTGAAAACGATTTCGATAACATCGCGTAGAGCGGAAACGCCAACGTCACAATTAAGTACAACCCGATAAGCAGCATAAACGCCGTCATGATACGGTCGTCTTTACTGGTTTTCGGCTTGATTAGTGGCGCTTCCGTGGTCGGATGAATCGCGCTATTAGACATCATCATTGTTACCCGGCTTTATTCGGAAATACCCAGAGGCTGCTCGCTGGTAGCTCGACAAGAACCTGCTTGCCTGGTTCGATATCGAGTCGACGGATCGCATTAATCGACATATCGGCTTCCAGGGACACATCTCCGAGTTCGGCATTGGTAAGAGATACCCGCCAGAAAGATCCGAGGAATTCCATTTCTTCGACCGTCACCGGAAAAGTATTTTCACCCACCGGGGAATTCGACTCGACTGCCGGGATAATGTCTTCAGGCCGAATGGCGACGGTAACCGATTCACCATTACCATACTGATGTACTCTGGTTTCCAGATGAATACCACCGATGCTGACCCGGTTGGCTTCAGTCACTTTGGCACTCATCTGATTCATCGCACCGATGAAATCTGCTACAAACAGGGTACTCGGTTCACGGTAAATTTCTGTCGGCGTACCCACCTGTTCGATAACACCCTGGTTCATCACCACGATACGATCCGCCATAGTTAACGCCTCTTCCTGATCGTGGGTGACCATAATCGTGGTAACACCCAGCCGGCGTTGCAGGGCTTTCATTTCGTGACGCAGATGCGTACGCACCTTGGCATCGAGTGCAGAGAGCGGTTCATCCAGTAACAACAATCCCGGAGAAGTTGCTAGCGCTCTTGCCAGCGCGATTCGCTGTTGCTGGCCACCCGACAGTTGCGCCGGATATTTCTTGCCCTGATCGGGCAAGCCGACCAGATCAAGCAGCTCTGTCACGCGTTTTTGAATATGTGATTGATTAGCTTTTTCGTTTTCCAGGCCGAAGGCGATATTTTTTTCTACCGTCAAATTCGGAAATAGTGCATATGACTGGAACACGATACCAAAGTCGCGTTCCGATGGAGGTAAAGCGGAAATGTCCTTGCCCGCCTGAATCACAGTACCGCTGGTTTGAATATCGAGGCCGGCAATGGCTCTCAAAAAAGTCGTTTTACCACAGCCGGAAGGGCCGAGAAAGCAGACGAATTCTCCTTCGAATACGTCCAGAGAAACCTGGTCGAGAGCAATAAAATGGCCAAAATGCTTACTGAGTCGATCGATTTGAAGGAAAGGCCTGGATGATTGCGCGTCGTTCGCCATAGTAGCCACTGCAATTAAATAGATTAAAAAAATTCCGGGCGTCAGGTACAGCCCCTGAAAGAAGTAGCCTGACCACCGTTGTGGTCAGGCCCAACATTACTACTTACTGCTTATAGTTATCTATTATTTGGGATCAGACTTGGAATCGTAACGCTTTTGCCATTCGGTCAAAATGCGTTTGCGATTATTAGCTGCAAATTCGAAATCATTATCAATCATTTTATCCAGCAGGTTAGACGGAAAGTACTTAACCGGCTTTGCAACACCAGGATAAGCGACTACCGCATAACCAGTGTTGTACATCTCGTTAGCTTTTTTGGTGATCGACCAGTCAACCAGGGTCTGCGCGGCCTTCAGCTTATCGGTTCCGGCTATGATTGCGGTGGCTTCCATATCCCAGCCGACGCCTTCAACAGGCACGATGATATCGATAGGCGCACCTTTGGCTTTCGACTTGGCACCACGAAAAGCGAATGAAATACCGATAGGGATTTCACCGGCAGCAGCCAGTTTACAGGGCTTGGAACCCGAATGGGTGTAGCGCGCGATGTTTTCGTGCAAGCCGTCCATGTATTCCCAACCGCCTTTTTCACCAAATATTTGTAACCAACTGGAAACATCGAGGAAACCGGTTCCGGACGAGTTAGGATTAGGCATGATCAAATGCCCCTTATACATAGGATCGAGTAAATCCTTCCAGGATTTTGGCGGCTTGAGGTTATTTTTCGCGGCTTCGACAGTGTTGTAACACACCGAGGCAACCCAGGCATCCATACCCACCCAGGATGGCGTCGCGCCTTTATCGACAAACTTTTTATCGAGTTTACTGACACCCTGGGGCTTATAAGGTTCGAGCATACCTTCGCTTTTCAACAGCAATAAAGAGGTCGCCGCCAGACCCCAGACTACATCGGCCTGTGGATTATTTTTCTCGGCGAGTAATTTAGCAGTAACAATACCGGTAGAATCGCGTACCCATTTGATTTTGATATCGGGGTGGTCTTTATTGAAAGTCTCAGCATAACGCGCGAGATCCTCGGCTTCGACCGCTGTATAAACCGTCAATTCGGTCGCCGCAAACGCCTGGCTCATTACTAATGCCGAAACACCTGTAAACACCGCAAGTTTTTTGAACATCTTTCTAGTCATGTAACTGCTCCTCATTTTGCTGTTGCTTATTTGGTTTAAGTTAAGTTATTGTTCTTTTTATTACAATATTATTATTTATTGTAAAATATAAAACAAGAATTGTCTGTAAATAAATATTGAGAGAAAATGCGTAATACAGGATTAATCCGATAACTCCAACTGGCGGTATCGACGCCAGATCAGGCGCAAAATTTCAGTCAAATTACTATCGATGTCAGATACCAATGCATCCATTTGCTCGTTACTGTACCAGGCACCTTCATCGATCTCTTCGACCTGTAGTTTCAATTCCCCATCATGCACACAACGGTAAACTGCGCTGTGCTCGAAACCATTCAATAAAGTAGGCTGAACATGAAAAAGGTGCTCCAGTGCCTGCTTCGGGTCTACGCCAAGTTCCTCTTTCAGTTCCCGGATCGCACATTGTAGATAAGTCTCTCCGCTATCGACATGACCGGCAGACGAACTATCCCACTGCCCCGGATTTTCATCCTTGTTCATCGAGCGTTTCTGAATAAATAAATCATCCGCCGAGTTAAATACCAGTATATGTACCGCCCGGTGCATTAGGCCTTTGGCGTGTATCTCTCCACGGGTTTTAACACCGACGACGATATCGTTTTCGTCGACGACGTCGAGTAATTCATGGCTGACTGCCTGGTTCATTTGTGACCCCATATCTTATTGCTTACATTTCAGGCCATTCCTGAGGAAGGGATTAATTTCGAATAGCACTATCCAGGCAGATAGCGCCATTCAGGCTAAGCCTTCAGATACTTCGCATGAAAAGCAAAATGCTCGCCCAGAAAACTGGCAATAAAATGATAGCTATGATCATAGCCAGGTTGCATGCGAATGGTGCAGGACTGCCCTTGTTCAGCACAGGCCGCTTCAAAGTTTTCCGGTAATAACTGGCCTTCGTGTAAAAATTCGTCGGCGTCGCCCTGATCGATTAAAATATCGCTCACTTTGGCGCCTGCTTTGACTAAAGAAGTCGCATCGTAGGCTTCCCAGGCAGATTTATCATCACCCAGATATAACCCGAAACAACCCTGTC
>JAOUJX010000034.1 GCA_029882955.1 Gammaproteobacteria bacterium | reverse complement strand
CTGCTTGTGGGCCGGCCAGAATATTATCATCGGGAGTATGCGTGATGGGTCCATTCACCACGGTTTTGACGCCGACTTCTTCGAACTTCGGGGTTAGCTCGAAACAGCGCTCGAGGAAGGGCATCAGGCGATCCAGATCGGGCTCGAATAGTTCACGATCAAATCCCCAGTCCATGCCATTCAAGGCCCAGGGTTTGGAACCACGGGTCTCGTAAGGACCTACCAGAAAACCAAGTCCTTCCTGGCGTATATATGCCGAGCTGTAAGAATCGCGACAAACCGGCAATTCCCAGCCCAACGCTTCGATGTCGGGATGGTTTTCGGTCACCAGATATTGATGTTCGAGATTGATCAACGGTATGTTGACGCCAACCATGGCACCGACTTCGCGGGCAAAACAACCACTGGCATTGACCACGTGTTCGGCGATGATCGTGCCTTTATCGGTAACCACTTCCCATTCACCTGAGGCCAGGGCATTGATTTCGATGACCCGCGTGAAGCGGTTGACCTCGGCACCTTTATCGCGCGCCAGTTTCGAGAGCGGCATGACCACCGAAGTGGGATCGACATGACCATCGTTCGGTGTACTGACGATGATGCGAGCCTTGCTGAAGTCCATAAACGGGTTCAACTTTTCGGCTTCCTGCCGGCTGATGATATTGAACTCGAAACCGATATTTTTCGAGCGGCTTTCGAGGTTGCGGAACCATTCTTCCTCAACCTTACTGAAACCAACCCGGATACTGCCGGTTTGATGGAAAGACGAACTTTGTCCGGTTTCCTGTGGCAAAATTTCGTTGTACAGCTTAATCGTGTAATTGTGGATTTGCGCAACTGTGTGGTTACCGATGAAATTGGAGCAAAGTCCCGCCGCGTGCCAGGTCGAACCGCTGGTGAGTTCGCCTTTCTCGACCAGAGCAATGTCTGTCCAGCCTTCTTTAGTGAGGTGATACATCAGGTTCACACCGAGTGAACCACCGCCGACAATAACGACTCTGGCATGACTTTTCATAAGCTTATCCTCTGGTTACTGGTTTCGTCCCATCGCTTCACGCGAGAGAAAAATTGGAAATTGTTCGCGTATCTGCTGATCGATTTCGTCGCTGATATGCATCGGGTGGTAATTACTCAGAATTTCGTTTTTTCTGGCACGGGCCTTTTCGAGTAATACCGGTTTGCCTTGTTCGTTCCATTCGTTGGGGCTCAAACGGTCACCAAATTCAGGATATATATATTCCGTTTGCATGACCTCGAGGGTTTGCTCGGACCCGAGATAGTGGCCTTTATTACCGATACAGACATCTTTTAAAACGTCAAAACTTAAAGTTGTTGCATTCACTTCAATGCCCCGGGTAATGCGTAAAGCTGCGCCTAGTACATCGTTATCCATTAATAATGATTCCGGACAGGCGCCGAGCAAACTGGCGTACATACCAGCCGATTCGTAAATAATATTCGCACCCGAAGATGCAGCACAGGCCGTAGTATAAGCGCGTTCCGCACCGCCCTGATAATCCGGGAACTTGGCATCCGTCATGCCGCAGGCTGTGCCCGTCGGCAGATCATAATAATTGCCCATCTGGGCGCAGGCAGAAGACAAAAGAGCCTGCTCTGGTGAACCACCACTCATAGCACCGGTACGCAGGTCTGAGACAAACGGCCAGGTACCAAGGATTGCCGGGGCACCGGGTTTAATCGCATTAACATAAACCAGTCCGCCCAGGCATTCGGCCCAGGCCTGCGCTACGGCGCCTGCAAGGCAGGCGGGAGCAGTAGCACCAGACTGCCCGGCAGAAAGCAATAATATCGGCATGCCGCCTTCGACGGCAATTCGAATACAGCCGAGCGCCTCTTCGGTGAACTTCATTGGTGGTACCACATGGCAGCAGGATATACTCACAAACGGGCGCTCACGCCACTTGTCTTCACCGCCAGCGATGATATGGAGCATTTTTAGCGTGTCTTCCAGGTGATGTGTTTCGGTCCAGCTCGCGCCGACATGTTTTGTTGTGCCCATTACCGAGTTATAAGTTGTGTTGATATCCATCGCACGATTGTCGGTGATATCACGCAATACACAGGTGCGCTGGAACATATGAATGTTATCGCACTGGTCGGTAATGCGCGCCATATCGTAGAGATCCTGGGCAGTCGATTCACGATATTCATTATTTTCCTGGTCGGCGATCATCACCGCAGCACCCGCAGTCGAGAAATGAACGTTAGAGCCGCTAAGCTCTAAATCGTGTTTTGGATCCTGTCCGTGTAATACCAGGTTTCTGCAACATTTGCTCATGGCATCTTCGACAACTGCGCGAGGAAAGCGAAGCCGTTGATCTTCACCATAGACGGCACCAATCGCAGTACAGGTTTCGATACAATGCTCTGTAGCGTCTGCAAAGCCGACTTCTTCGAGAATTTTGAACACCGTGTCGTTGATTAACTCGATATCCGAATCTTTTAGCGGCCGATATTGACCGCCCGGAATACCACCGCGAACTGGTTTCAAATCCTCGGCAAGAGCCGCTTTTCGCAGTGCGATTTTTGCCTGTCTACCGCCGGACCGTCTTGCCATTGTTTAGCCTCAAGCTGGATAAATAAGAGCGGACATTCTGGGGTGAGAAAATGATGGATTCAAACGATTAATTTTTATAGCATGCATTAGAAAATATAATCATAGATTGGTATTATGGCTCGACGTTTACCACCACTCAATAGTCTTAAATGCTTTGAAGCTGCAGGCCGTTTGCTAAGTTTCACACGGGCTGCAAAAGAACTCAATGTCACACAGGCTGCGGTCAGTCACCAGATCAAGGTGATTGAAGATGATCTTGGGGTGTCGCTTTTTGTGCGATACCCGAGAAGACTGGCGTTGACCGAGCAGGGCAAAGTCCTGCTACCCGAAGTCATAGAAGCATTCGACAAGGTATCCAGCGCGGTTGCAGCGCTAAGAAAAGAACAAACCAGCCGTATGATTAGTGTACGTCTGGCACCATCTTTTGCCGCAAAATGGTTATCTCCCAGGCTTAAATATTTCTGGCATCAATATCCGGAAATCGATCTTTGTTTGTATAACGCTCACCCGGCAGTAGACTTTGACCGTGAGGAAATAGATATCGCGGTGACCTATGGTAAGGGCGGCTGGCCGGGAGTTATCGCAGAACCCTTACTCAGCCTGGACTTTTTCCCGGTCTGTACGCCGGGGTTTCTGGAGAACGACAAACCGCTCACGGAAATAGATAACCTGAGATATTACACACTGTTACACGATGCCAATTATGAATGCTGGAAAGACTGGTTAAAACTGGCTGGATTAGCCGATATTAATGCCAACAAAGGAACGATTATCGATGACACCAATGTATTGATACAGGCTGCAGTAGACGGGCAGGGTGTGGCGCTAGGTTCGGCGACCTTTGTCGATGACCTGCTCGAATCGGGGCGTCTGGTCAAGCCCTTCGATGCGATACTGAGTAATGACTTTGCCTACTATGTTGTCTGTCCGTCAGCGCATTTGAAGAATCCTGCAGTGAAGGCCTTCAGGGACTGGTTGCTAAGTTTGGAGATATGACTGGAATATTTATCAAAATCAGTCCATTTAGCAGAAAAGTTTCCTTTCATTTCATTTCGATCCTCTTAAGCATGTGAACTTCAGCCTGCCAACTTAAGTAATTTGACCTTAATCAAGGAGCTTTCCTGGGGCCATTGTTACCCTGTCTGGATGTTGAAAATGAAAAGCAAGCAAAAGGCGGCCAGGCCTTTCGTCACAATAGCCCGGTTGTTAGTTGGCTTTATTCTGCTTGGCGGTTTAATCACTCCATTATCAAGTGCGATTGCTGATTCAGAACTAGTACTGCCACGATTTGTTTCGGAACTAAATCCTCAGGAAGTCTTTCCGGGAGCGAATCGCCTCGGTGATATCGAGGGCAGCCCCCCGGTGATACCGGTATTCAAGGGTAGTGAGCAACTGGGCTATGTGTTCGTAAACTCGGACTATGTCAATTCCACGGGTTATTCCGGTCAGCCGATTCACATGGTGATTGCCCTCGATATGCAGGCGGTGATCCGTAACGTGATTCTGCTTGAACATCACGAACCAATCGTACTGATCGGTATACCCGAAGAGCAAATCGTGGCGGTACTTGATAAATATATTGGCATGAACGTGGCAATATTTGCCAGTGGCCTGGAGACCGATCATCAAGTAGATGCTGTATCCGGTGCAACGGTTACGGTCATGGTGATGGACGACACAATTATCCGAAGCAGTATCAAGGTAGCGCGGGCCTATGGTCTGGCCGGACTCAAGCCTGAACGCAAAGTCACGGGCCCCGTCTATGTCGTCAATCAGGATTTAGATGCCGACCAGGACTGGATTAGTCTGATCAGTGATGGTTCGGTGCGGCGTCTAAAGATTACCCTGGACGAAGTTAATGCTGCTTTTGAGCAATCCGGCAATATTCCTGCGATCGATCAGCCCGAGCAAGGCCCTGGTGATGAATCCTTTATAGAGTTATACGCCGGTCTGGTGTCGGTTCCGAGCATCGGTCGTAGCATGCTTGGAGGGCCGGAATACAGTAATTTGAAAGGTAAACTTCAACCAGGTCAGCAGGCCATTATGCTGGCTGCTAACGGACGCTACTCGTTTAAGGGCTCGGGGTATGTACGCGGTGGCATTTTCGATCGCTTCCAGTTAATTCAGGGGGATATCTCGGTTCGGTTCCATGATTATCACCATAAGCGCCTGCGCCGCATAGCTGCTGATGGAGCAACGGACTTCCAGGACGTGGATCTGTTTCGTATTCCGGTCGAACTGGGGTTCGATCCGACTCTGCCCTGGCAGCTGGAATTGTTAGTAGGTCGGGCAACGGGACCGACTAGCAAGGCCTTTCAAACATTTAAGCTGGATTACCGCTTACCCAATAAATACCTACAGGCAGCACCGGTGCTTGCTCAGACATCGCAGGAAGCTGAATTCTCCGGAGCCGAGACCCCGCTGTGGCAGAAAATGTGGCTGAGCAAGATCCCGCATATCGTCATTCTATCGTTGGCGTTGATGGTATTAACGGTGATTTTTTTCTTCCAGGATGAACTCGCCAGACATCCGAAACTGACCGATAGGATCCGCGTCGGCTTTTTGCTTTTCACTCTGTTCGGTATTGGCTTTTACGCCAATGCCCAGCTCTCGGTAGTAAATATTCTCACCGTCGCTAACGCTGTGGTCTCAGGCTTCGACTGGGAGTATTTCCTTATGGAGCCATCGATTTTCATCCTCTGGAGCTCGGTTGCGGCATCTTTGTTGCTGTGGGGGCGCGGTGCTTTTTGCGGTTGGCTTTGTCCATTCGGCGCCTTACAGGAATTGCTCAATAAGCTCGGCAAGATACTAAAAATTCCGCAAAAAAGATTGCCATGGGGATTACATGAGCGGCTATGGGCCTTGAAATACATCGTCTTCCTGGTGCTGTTCGGGTTTTCCCTGCATTCGCTCGAGTGGGCTGAACGCCTGGCCGAGGTAGAGCCCTTCAAGACCGGCATCATTCTGAAGTTCATGCGTGAATGGCCTTATGTGCTGTTTGCCGTTGTGCTTTTGATCGCCGGTTTATTTATCGAACGATTCTACTGTCGTTACATTTGTCCATTGGGTGCGGCGCTGGCTATACCAGGCCAGTTACGAATCTTTAAGTGGTTAAAACGATATAAGGATTGCGGTGAGCCATGCCAACGTTGTTATAACGATTGTATGGTCGGCGCGATTCACCCTGAGGGGAATATCAATACCAACGAATGCCTCTACTGTCTGCACTGCCAGGTGATGTATTTCGATAGTCAGGTTTGCCCGGTGATGATCCAGAAACGCGAAAAGCGAGAACGCCGGGAAGCCCGCGCAGCAGCCAGCAATAATCAGAATCTGACACAAATGGTTATCGACATCAAGGCTGAAACCGGTCTGGTCGGAGATAAGAAGTAGCAGAGATAGAAGCGATTAAAAGGTAAGACACGGCATCCTGTCTATACGAGGGATAAAACTCAAACAGAAACTTTAAAACTGGAGTAAGACATGACTAAAAAGAAAACTGAAAATATAGAACCGGATAACATTTCTCGCCGGGAACTGTTGAGTAATTCTACTAAGGTAGCAGCACTTGCTGGTGTTGGCGGTTTGGCTACTGTGACGGGTGGCACAATGTTAATGCCGCAATCGGCGCAGGCTGCATCTGGCAGTTCAGAAGTGGCACCGGGTGATCTCGATGACTACTATGGTTTCTGGAGTAGTGGCCAGGCTGGTGAACTACGTATCCTGGGTATTCCGTCGATGCGCGAACTGATGCGCGTGCCGGTGTTTAATATTTGTAGCGCATCGGGCTGGGGTATTACTAACGAGAGCCGTAAGATTATGACAGAGGGTCTGTTGCCGGAGACAAAAGAATTCCTCAAAACTCGCGGTGGGGTTTATCAAAACGGCGATCTGCATCATCCGCATATGTCGTTTACCGATGGTACCTATGATGGTCGCTATCTGTTCATGAACGACAAGGCCAATACCCGGGTAGCCCGCGTACGTTGTGATGTGATGAAGTGCGACAAGATTATCGAGATACCGAATGCTTCGGATATACACGGCCTACGACCACAAAAGTATCCGCGCACCGGTTATGTATTTGCCAATGGTGAGCATCGTGTGCCGCTTCCCAATGATGGCAGCATACTGGATGAACCAGAAAAATATCACGCAATCTTCTCGGCCATCGATGGCGACAAAATGGAAGTAGCCTGGCAGGTAATGGTCGATGGTAATCTCGATAATGTCGACGCGGACTATCAGGGTCTGTATGCCATTTCGAGCTGTTATAACAGTGAGGGGGCTGTCAATCTGACGGGTATGACTTCCAGTGAGCAGGACTGGGCGGTGGTGTTCGATATCAAGGCTATCGAAGGGGCGGTGAAGAGCGGCGACTACACAATGATGAAAGGGGTACCGGTCATAGACGGGCGCAAGGGCTCAAAATATACACGATATATTCCGGTATCGAATAGTCCTCATGGTGTTAATACCGCACCTGACGGGCGGCATGTGATGATCAATGGCAAGCTTTCACCGACTGTAACCGTCATCGATGTTACTCGATTGCCCGATTTGTTTAAGGATAAAATTAAACCACGCGATGCAGTTGTCGCAGAACCGGAGCTCGGCCTCGGCCCGTTACACACTGCCTTCGATGGCAAGGGAAATGCCTATACCACGCTCTTCCTCGACAGTCAGGCGGTGAAATGGAATATCCAGAAAGCCATTGATGCGTACAATGGCAAAAATGTTAATCCTATTCTGGACAAACTTGACGTGCATTATCAACCCGGTCATAACCATACTTCGATGGGCGAAACCAAAGAGGCCGATGGTAAATGGCTGGTATCGCTTAACAAGTTTTCCAAGGATCGCTACATCAATGTAGGTCCACTGAAACCGGAGAACGAGCAGCTCATCGATATCACGGGAGACCAGATGAAGCTGATGCACGATGGACCGACTTTTGCGGAACCCCACGATTGCATCATCGTACGCACTGATCGTGTTAACCCTGATTCGATATGGACGAAAGGCGACAGGATGTGGGCCGATGCCAGTGCTCAGGCGGCGAAAGACGGCATCACATTGGGAGAAGACTCTAAAATCATTCGTGATGGTAACAAGGTACGGATCTATATGTACTCGGTCGCACCTCTATTCAGTATGGAAAAGTTTACCGTCAAACAGGGTGATGAAGTGACTGTTATTATTTCGAATAACGATCAAATCGATGACCTCACACATGGCTTCACCCTGGCTAATTATGGTGTTGTCATGGAGGTTGGCCCGCAGGCGACTGCATCGGTCACATTTAAAGCGGATCGCGCTGGCGTTCACTGGTTCTATTGCCAGTGGTTCTGCCATGCTTTGCATATGGAAATGCGCGGACGGATGCTGGTCGAACCGGCTTAAGTGATGAGCAACCACAGCACAGGGATTTTTTTAAGACCGGCCGCTATTCGTCGAATAGTTATCGGTTTAATCCTTGTGTCTGTGGTTTTGCCTGTATTAGTTGCTGCTGAGGAAGGTCTAAATACTTTACAGAACGCGATAGACAAGGCGC
The DNA here is from genome assembly GCA_029882955.1 of Gammaproteobacteria bacterium. Taxonomy (GTDB): domain Bacteria; phylum Pseudomonadota; class Gammaproteobacteria. The sequence goes on along the minus strand of JAOUJX010000034.1, from coordinate 9,480 downwards.
AGCCGGGAGCCAGGCTGGTTCTCGACGCCGGAGTTTATCGTGGTTCCGTTAGTATTGATAAACCGCTTATTTTGGAAGGCGGAGAAGGCAGTATCATTGATGGCAATGGAAGCGGGCGGGTAATCACAGTCAATGCTGCTAATGTAGAAATCAGAGGGCTGACAATCAGGAATTCGGGCGATAGCCTCGCCACCGAAGATAGCGGCATATTCGTCACCGAAGCGGCTGAAAACGCGCTGATAGAATTGAATCACCTGGAAGGTAATCTGATCGGTGTTTATCTCAAGGGTCCGGTAAATGCCAGGGTAAGAAAAAACACGATCTATGGTAGTCGTAACCGGCATATGAATGAACGCGGTAACGGCGTGCATATCTGGAACTCTCCCGGCGCTATCGTCGAAGATAATCGCTTACGCTATGGCCGCGACGGTATTTTTGTGACCAGTAGCCGGAATAATATCTTCAGAAATAATCATTTTCAGGACATGCGTTTTGCCATTCATTACATGTATACCAATCACAGTGAGGTAAGCGGTAATGTATCGATTGGTAACCACAGTGCGTTTGCCTTGATGTACTCGGATAATCTTCAGGTATTCGGCAATTCGACCGATGCTGCGCGTGATCGGGGCCTGTTTCTTAACTTCGTTAACTATTCGAGTTTCCGTGAAAACACGGTATTGGGTTCAACTGAAAAATGTGTGTTTATCTACAATGCCAATTTCAACACCTTCGATGGCAACCATTTCGAGGCCTGCGATATTGGTATTCACTTTACCGCGGGGTCTGAAAAGAATGTCATTTCCGGCAACAGCTTTATCGATAATCGCACGCAGGTGAAATATGTTGGCACCCGCTACATAGAATGGTCGGCAAACGGGCAGGGTAATTTCTGGAGCGATAATCTGGCCTACGATATGAACAACGATGGCATCGCGGATCGCCCCTATCATCCTAACGACATGGTCGACCAGATTATCTGGCGACATCCGCTGGCGAAGTTGTTGCTGAATAGTCCTGCAACTCAGTTATTACGCTGGGCGCAGTCCGAATTTCCCTCGTTATATCCGGGTGGTGTCACCGACAGTGCACCGCTGATGGATAGTCCAACCATGACGTTATCTCAATATGAAAAATAAACAGGCCGCCATCGAATTAGAGGGCGTGGTGAAACGCTATGGCGATAAAGTTGTGGTGAACGATGTCGACCTGACAATCAAACAGGGCGAGTGTCTGCTGCTGGTCGGCCATAACGGAGCCGGTAAAACAACCTTGATGAAGCTGATTCTTGGTCTGACTCGAGCGAATGGAGGGAAGTTGCGGGTACTCGGCGATGATCCAACCCGTGTTTCCTCGGTAGTTAGTCGCGGGCAACTCGGTTTTTTACCGGAACTAGTCGCGTTTCAGCAGGCCATGACAGGCAAAGAAGTATTGACGTTTTATGCCAGGCTAAAAGGCTGTCCGGTTAAACAGTGTAACGATTTGCTGGAACGAGTCGGTCTGCAGACGGCAGCGAATCAGCGTGTCCAGACCTATTCCAAGGGCATGCGTCAGAGGTTGGGTCTCGCGCAGGCTTTACTTGGTGATCCGAAATTATTATTACTTGATGAGCCAACTACAGGGCTTGATCCGTCATTACGACAACATTTTTACAACATAATTGGTGACATGCAGGCAAAGGGAACAACTTCTCTGATCTCTTCTCATGCACTGAATGCGTTTGAGACTCGCGTTGATCGTATTGCCATGATGAAAAGCGGCCATCTACTGGCTTGTGGAAGCTTGACAGAATTAGGCGAGCAGACGGCATTGCCTATAAAGATGCGAATCACGGTGGCAGAAGGGCAGACCAGTCGTCTTGCCGAGCACCTGGGTGATAACAGTGGTATTTCGCAGGTGAATGGCCATAGCGTGAATCTGGAATGCGTGAACGACGACAAAATGATCATCATTAGACGCATTGCAGAACTGGGCGATACCGTAAAAAATATCGATATTATCCCGCCACGGCTAGACGATATTTACAGCTATTACATGCAGGAGCATATCACGTGAGCGTAATCACCATTCTTGCTATGAAAGAAATTCGGGACGGGTTACGTAATCGCTGGATTGCCGCCACGGTTCTCCTGTTAACGTCATTGGCGCTTGCGCTGTATTTTCTGGGTTCAGCGCCTACTGGCAACGTTAAGGCTTCTAGCCTCGATGTAACCGTAGTGAGCCTGGTCAACCTCTCTGTTTATCTGCTGCCGCTGATAGCGCTCATGCTTTCTTTTGATGCGCTGGTCGGTGAATTTGAACGCGGTAGCATGTTGCTGTTACTGACTTATCCAGTATCCCGTTGGGAAATTGTGGTGGGCAAGTTTGTCGGCCATATGACAATTCTGCTAATCGCTATTCTGATCGGTTATGGTGGTACGGCGCTGGCTATCGCGCTGGCGACCGGTAGTAGCGCGGAACACTGGCTGGCTTATATCGTCATGATGGCTAGCTCCTGGCTACTAGGCGGCGTATTTCTGGCGCTGGGATATGTGATTAGCTCTTTGGTGCAGGAACGGGCAACCGCTCTCGGTGCTGCCATCGGCGTCTGGCTGACTGCCGTTGTGTTATACGATTTCGCATTAATGGGCGTATTACTAGCCGACAGGGAGCAGGCTATTAGTCAGAATTTGTTTTCCGCATTGCTCGCGATAAATCCGACCGACGCTTACCGGGTCTTCAATTTAACCGGCTTTGAATCCGTCAGTCAGGTCGCTGGCATGGCCAATATTGGCGTAAAATTCGACCTCGATCCCTGGTTGTTATTAACCATACTGGGTATGTGGGTCGTACTCCCCGTTACCATTACGATTTTACGATTCGATCGGCGAGAGTTGTAGCGGACCTCCCAAAAAGCAGTATCATTCCGCGATCAGAAATTGTTAATAACAAATCGATGACACATGACGAACTTCGCCAGCGTAACCGAAAGTTACGGGCAGAGATTAGCCAAGATGATCTGGCGCGAGCTGCAGACTGTGTCTGTGAGCGTATTATTGCTTTAAGCGAATATCAGCGGGCTGGTTGTATAGCCGCTTACTTCGCGGTGAACGGTGAGATCGGGCTGGATCCCGTGATAGATCATGCTTTGTCTGCAGGTAAAAAGATTTATCTTCCCAATCTTGATCAAAAGTCTTTACGCTTTTCACCGTATTTTCGTCAACAGAAAATGCGTATCAATAAATTCAGATTACCGGAACCGGATGTTGGCGAAGATAAAATGCTACAACCGGACGAACTTGATCTGGTACTGGCACCGCTGGTCGTTTTCGACGATAACAGAAACCGGGTCGGCATGGGTGGTGGCTTTTATGATCGTAGTTTCGCTTTTCGTAAACAGGCGGGTAACGATAAACCCGTTTTGATCGGTGTGGCGCATGAAATGCAGAAGGTTGATCGGCTGGTACCAGAAGACTGGGATGTCAGACTGGATATGATTGTGACCGATCAGAGTATTTACATCTAATTGGAGATTGCTTTCTGGTTCACCAGGTAGTCTATCGGGAACGGTTTTCCTATGCCGTAGCCCTGAGCGTAATCTACCCCAATGGCCTGTAACATCATCCTGATTTCATCATCTTCTACAAACTCAGCAATGGTCTGTATCTTCATCACCTGAGCTATTTCATTGATTGACTTCACCATAGCATGGTCGATGGGGTCTTCGACTATATCCTTCACGAACATACCGTCTATTTTAAGAAAATCAACGGGCAGGTTTTTTAAATAAGCGAACGATGACAAACCGCTACCAAAATCATCCAGAGCGAAGTGACAGCCTATCTGCTTCAGAATCGAGATAAAACTATTTGCAGCGGCCAGGTTTGAAATAGCCACGGTTTCGGTGATTTCGAAACAAATTTTTCCTGGGTCGACTCCTGATCTATCCAGTTGTGTGTTTATAAATTCAAGGAAGCTTTCATTAGTTAGCGACGGACCGGAAAGATTGATCGATACCATGTTTGTATTTTTGACTACTTCAGGATTAGATTTGAAGAATTCGAACAGATGTTTAATAACCCATGAGTCTAGAGTTTCAATCAAACTGTACCGCTCGGCTGCGGGCAGGAAAGCACCCGGAGGAATGACTTTTCCATCTTTTCCAAGCATTCTCAGCAAGATCTCGTAGTGGTCCCCTTTGTCGATGTGGCTATCTTTATTCAGCGGCACGATTGGCTGCGCGTAAAGACAAAACCGATTGTCCTCTAAAGCCTGGTGTATACGGGTAACCCATTGCATTTCACCCTTGCGTTCGACGAGTTTGGTATCTTCCGGGTGATACAGGTGAGTACGGTGGCGCCCCAGATCTTTGGCCATATAACAGGCTGCGTCGGCCCGTTTCATTAATTCGGTGAAATCAAGCGTATCGGGAGTAATTGCTACCAGTCCGATGCTGGCCCCGATGCGAAATACCTGACCATCCCACAGAAACTGAAAATCATGCAGGTTATTTAATATATTGTTACAGGCTCTTTGTGCCTGACTAATGCTACAGTGTTCCATCAATACGCCGAATTCGTCGCCACCCAGACGAGCCAGGGTGTCGCGTCTCCTCACCGCTGCTTTCAGAACAACCGAGATCTGGCGCAATAATTCGTCGCCCGCTGAATGGCCACAGGTATCGTTGATGATTTTAAACTGATCCAGATCCAGGAAACACATGGCGTGGTTCTCGGAATCAGGGCTCAAAGTAGAGAGTAGTCGGTTGCTGCGCCTCTCGAATTCAGGACGATTGATAAGGTTGGTTAACATATCGTGCGTTGCCTGATAGTTGAGTTTGTCTTCCGCCATTTTACGTTCGCTAATATCCCTGACAATACCCTCGACTCCCTGCACGATTCCTTCATCATCAATCAGCATTCGAGCGTTAGTTGAGCCCCACCAGAATGAACCATCTTTACGGGTCAATTTCGCTTCGAAATTGGTTATCTGACCGTGTTGTTGGAGCTCTGCCAGTAGCAATGCCCGATCGTCCGGGTTGGAGTAGATTTGTTCCGCTACTTTCATTCCCAGGGCTTCTTTCTCGGTATAGCCCGAAATTTCTTTGACACGCCCCGCTATGAAGCTGATTTCCCCCTCGATGTCGGTTCGATAAATAATATCTGGAATATTTTCGATCAAATCCCTGTATTTGGTTTCGTTTTCCTTCTGTGCTTCCCTTGCTTCCTGGATCTTACGGTTAGTTAATTGCATGACAGTTATTGCCCCCGTCAGGATGGCAATTAACGCTAATAGCAGGGCGCCGATGACAATCTCGGTAGTTGAATATCTTGCCAGTAACTGTTTGCCATACCACTTTTGGTAAATCTTATCGTACTCCCCGCTTTGCCTGACCCTGGCTATACCCTCATTAAGGCGTTCCAGTAAATCAAGGTTTCCCTTTTTTACCGTCATCGACCAGTGGAGATTTCTCAGTGGAGTACCAACAATTTTGAATTGATCGCTTAAACGCAATGTCTGCGACAAATATTCGATAATCATTTGCGGGTAAACAAGTGCATCGACCTCTCCGGCAACCAGGGCATAGAGTCCTTGCAGAGGGGTTTCTACTATTTTGCATATAATATCGGGGAAGCTCTGCAGGTAGATGTGGCTAATATGATTACGGACGCAAGCCACTGTTCTTCCGTTGAGGGAGTCTAAATTATTAATAAAATGATTGTTCTCGCGAACGAATATGACTTCAGGCATTTCGAGTATCGGTGTTGTGAAGTCCAGATAGCCCGTTCTCTCCTGTGTAAAACCGGTGTCATGGATTAAATCTGCTTCTCCTGTATCAAGCCATTGCAGCACCTCAGTCCAGGTTGAGGAGTGGATATGTTTCGCGCGAACTCCCAGCGCCTGGGTTACAGCATCCGACAAATCACGGCCAAAGCCATCCAGGTTACCGGAGCTATCGAGTAAATTTATGGGTGGAAAATTGTTGCTAGACGCTATGGTTAGTTCTCTTTGCTGAGTCTCAGCACTAAATGCTTGGCTCGGTATCGTGAACAAACAGATAGAAAATAAAACTGTAAAAAAAGTCAGGTAGCGAGTGTTAAATAAGAGGACTTTATTATCCATCCAGTGTTAATCAGAAAAGGTTAAAAACAGTGTTTCATCAGGTAGTTAAGTACCGAAGGAAACTAATCGTTTCGATAGTGGGGTCTACGATTATATATAGATGTTAATGAGGGAAAGTCAATAATAAGGTGGTACGAATTGACTCAAATTAAATGTTGTAATCCCCCCGATTTCGCTGATCGGTACACAGCGGAGGCCCGGAATCCAGATCATATTGATATTAAATCTCATTGTTAAGGCGACTTAATTCCCTCGATAAAACCGGTTGACGACCTAAATATAATTAATAATCCCATCGAGTGTAAATGTTAAATGAGAGATGCATATTTGAATATATTAGGAGATCAATATGTTTAAGTGGTTATTACCTAAAACGGGAAAAGATACGTCTATCGCTAGTGAATTGTCGATGAGAGCCAGTATTGCTAATAAACTCAGAAAGTATGATGCGGATGGAGATACTACAATTTCCGAATTCTCCTTAGCGGAAGAACAAAAAACCGCGGCACCTGCAAAGTTGAGACAGGTAAAGAAAAATGATGCCTGGAGTCAGGCAAACCCCCGTGAAATTGGCAAATGGAGAAAAGAAAACCGTTGATCATTACAAGGTAGCAAGGCGTTTTTTTCTACTGAATAAATACTAAACACTAACGGCAACTCGCGCCAACGAGGGTTTATGCCTGCACTCAGCCACGCATTTGTGTATACTATTGCGGCGTGACTTCTTCGAATTCCATAACACCTGCCTTTCCACGGAACGTAGTGGAGTATCTCAAATCGCTTCCCTTTCCTGGATTTTTAAAGGATTGCGGGACGGCACTTTTCCTCAAAATCCAATTCACAAATCTCAGGAGCTTTAAAATATGACCTATAGCTTACGACTAGGCAGCAGAATTCAGAAATCCCGCAGTGCAAAAGGTCTTAGCGTTTCGCAATTGGCTTCACGTATCGGTGTTAAGCCAACAACTGTCGAAAAATGGGAATCAGGAGAAACCGATCTGCGACCTAACAAGCTTGATCAGCTAGCGGGAATACTCGGGGTCTCCATGATTTGGTTACTCGTAGGAGAAGACGAGAATATAGTTACTTCGGTGGAATCACCCGATTTCAATGAAACCCACATGCTTGAAGAAAAAATCAACCGCGCAGAAGAAATGATTAACGATCTTAGTTTTCTCCTTGCCGATATCCGCGCGCAGTCACGCAGAATTCAGCGTGACATCAATGCCGAAAGCTAATCACTTCGTCAAGTATTCATTAAGGACATATTCTTAATATAAGTTGGCCTACGCCTCCGGGCTACAGGAATGATTCACTGCCGGATGCAGCCGGTATTTGCTCTGTTCTGTGCAAAGTAACCGGTTATCTGGCGCTATATTGATTTCGGTCAGATCTTTGTGGTGACTCATTTGAAATGATTCAAATCTCTTAAACGAATCAAAAGGTAATTTAAATACCTGTTCAGAAACTTACAAAACTCCCCGATGAAAACAAATTCAAATAGGTCAGCGTCAATCATTCTCCAGCCTGCACTGCGTGGGAAACAGGTGCTTCCACTCTGGTACCTGGACGGGAATTTTCCAGTGCCATTAGCGTTGAGCTCAATGAGGAAAGCGCCGGATCACAGACTCAAATCGTACCAATGGAATGTCACAGCCTGCCTGGCATAGCATAGAGTCTACTGAGGTATTACAGCGCCTAGAGTCATCGTCGATCGGGCTGACCTCCAAAGAAGCACAAAAACGACTGGGCGAATATGGCCCGAATGTCATTCCCGAAAAACAACCTCGATCCCTGCTGCTTATTCTTCTGGGGCAATTTACCGATTTCATGATTGTCGTGCTGTTACTGGCAGCGTTGATTTCCGGCTTTATTGGCGAACCTCAGGACACCATTGCCATCCTCGTGATCGTACTACTCAATGCCATCGTCGGTGCGGTGCAGGAATTTCGGGCAGAACGCGCAGTGGAGGCGCTACGAAATATGGCAGCACCAGAGGCACAGGTGTTACGAGATGGTCGTGCCGTCACTCTGGCCTCGACAGAATTGGTACCGGGAGACGTGGTACTAATCGAAGCAGGCAACATAGTGCCCGCAGATCTGCGTTTACTCGAAGTAGAAGAGATGCAGGCAGATGAGTCGGCCCTGACCGGTGAGTCCCTTACTGTTCAAAAGCAATCTATGTGCATACCCGAGGCCGCGCTGGCAATCGGCGATCGATTCAATCTTGCATTCAAAAGCAGCATGATTTCTCGCGGACGAGGCAAAGGTGTCGTGGTGGCATGCGGACAGCATACCGAGATCGGTCACATTGCGAAAATGTTGCAGGTTGAAGCGGGTGTGAAGACACCGCTGCAGTTGAGACTATCCCGATTTGGCCGTTATCTAGCACTGGCTGTGCTGGCTATCTGTACCGTTGTATTTATTGCCGGATTGCTGCAGGGGCAGCCGCTCATGCTGATGCTTCTCACCGCCATAAGCCTGGCGGTGGCCGCGATACCGGAAGCGCTACCGGCGGTGGTGACGGTCTCACTGGCGCTGGGGGCGTATAAGCTGGTTCGATTCAATGCCCTGGTGCGTAATTTACCCGCTGTGGAGACACTCGGTTCAGTCACCTATATCTGCACTGACAAGACCGGTACCTTAACGCAGAACCGCATGGCCGTTGAGTATTTTATTGCCGACGGGCAATGCCTGGAATCCTTACCTGATCTGTATACCAGCCTGTGCTGGGCAGAACTGGGGCAGGCCTTGGCGCTGAACAACGATGTGGCCGAGAAAGATGGCAGGCCTGCCGGTGAACCAACCGAGTTGGCGTTGTATGAAGCCGCTCGCCGGGCTGGCTACGATAAAGCTGCGCTTGAACAGGTGAAACAGAGGCTCGCGGTTATTCCATTTGACAGTCAGCGCAAGCAGATGACGACCTTGCACCGGTCAGCTGATGGCGTAGTTGCTTACGTCAAGGGAGCGCCGGAACAGGTGCTGGAGCGATCTGCTAAGACCCTATGGGACGAGGCGTCAGAGGAATTTGATGCTCGCACGTTGTTGGCCGAAGCGGAACAGTTGGCCAGTAAAGGCTACCGGGTGCTGGCGTTGGCAAAGCGTGAGTTTGCCATGCTACCCAAACCGCTGGATGCTGAAATCATCGAGCAGGATTTGACCTTCTTGGGTCTGGTGGCGTTGATCGATCCGCCGAGGCCCGAGGCACATCAGGCGGTGGTAGATTGCCTGACAGCGGGTATCACCCCGGTAATGATTACCGGCGATCATCCAGGAACTGCTATGGCGATTGCCCGGCGCCTGGGTATTATCGATGACGCTCAGACAATGCTAAGCGGTGATGAACTGGCCGCATTACCCGACGATGAGTTTGCCCGG
>JAOUJX010000332.1 GCA_029882955.1 Gammaproteobacteria bacterium | reverse complement strand
ATCTGTTGCGATGATGTCTGAACAGGTCAGGAGGCATCATGGTGTGGTTGTGAAAACCATTGGTGACGAAGTCATGGCCCGCTTCGAGTCGGCTGAGAAGGCCTGCGCAGCAGGTATTGCGATCCAGCTTAATGCCCATAATGACGCGAATGGGCTGAATATTCGTATCGGTGCTGCCTACGGTACTGCTATTCTTAAAAATAATGATGTTTTCGGCGAAGTGGTGAACGATGCTGCTGCGATTGCCAGGGTCGCCAAGGCGCATCAGTTTCTGGTATCACAGGCGTTTGCCAACGAGATTGGCGATCTTAACGATACATTTACACTTCACCCTTTCGATAAAATAGCGATGAAAGGAAGCCAGCAGATATCGGTTATTCATCGAGTCGACTGGGAGCCATCCGACGTTACTTTTAATGCCACCCAGGTGATAGAAGTAGGTGTAATGCCGCAGATGCCGAAGATTCCGCAAATCGATATAACCTATCTAAGGCATGATTCGATTTTAGCATCGCATTCGGTGAAACCTAACGACACGCCGTTTTGCGTCGGTCGTGAAAAACAGATCTGTAAGCTGGCGGTGCCAACGACTTTTGCCTCACGCGACCATTTCAATATAGAGCATCGTCGAGGAAAGTTTATATTAACCGACCGGAGTACCAATGGTACCTATATCAAAGAAGATGGCACCGAGACGGTTTATCTTCGCCGAGAAGAAATGCCTTTACGAGGTTCCGGCATTATTAGCATGGGACAGCCGCCAGGGGAGGCAGAGCATATTATTCGATTTCAGTGTGTAGCCGTTAATGGGGATGAAGCTAAATGAACATATTATTTATAACCGCCGACCAATGGCGTGGCGAATGCCTGTCGATACTCAACCACCCACATGTTAAAACCCCGAACCTGGATGCGCTTGCACAGGAAAGCATTTTATTTAAACGCCACTATGTCCAGGCTACCCCCTGTGCGCCAAGTCGTACTTCATTGCATACCGGTATGTATTTGCAGAATCATCGTTGCGTTTCCAACGGTACGCCGGTAGACCGGAACTTTGACAACTGGGCCCAGGTGACCCGTCGGGCCGGTTACGATCCTTCGCTGTTTGGCTATACCGATACGGCTACCGATCCCCGCGGGCTTAGCGACAAGGATCCGCGTCTGACCCATTACAGTGAGCCGCTACCCGGAATTGGCAGCTATACGGCTTACAAGAATGACGTGTCGGTAGACTGGGTACAGTCGTTAATCAGCAAAGGTTATGAAATACCGGAGCCTCTGTGCGATTTGTATGGCAATAAAACTGACGGAGTCGACTGGGCTGAGGGTGGTGAAGTACCTTTGCCGCTGGCGATTAAAGCCGAAGATAACGAGACCTTCTTCATGGTCGACAAATGCCTGGACTGGATAGCAGGGCAGCAAAAGCCCTGGATTACGCATCTGTCGCTGTTACGTCCACATCCACCATTTGCTGCACCCGAACCGTACAACAGGCTTTACGATCCGGCATCACTAGGCTTACCGGAACGGCGTTCGACAATAAAGGAAGAAGGTAGTCAGCATCCGCTGCTGGAGTTCTATCTTGACGATCCGGGGTATGTGGCACCGGAATCAGATCGTAAAATGCGACAGGCTAAAGCTAATTACTACGGTCTGATTAGTGAGGTGGATGATAATCTGGGCCGGCTCCTGGATACCTTAAAAGCCAGAGGTGAATGGGAAAATACCTTGATTATTTTTACTTCTGATCATGGTGAGCAACTTGGTGATCACTGGCTTAGGAATAAACTGGGGTACTTTGATCAGTCCTACCATGTGCCCTTAATAATTCGGGACCCACGTAGCAGTGCAGATCCAGGCCGGGGTAAGCAGGTCGAGGCATTCAGTGAAAACGTCGACATAATGCCGACTATGCTCGAATGGCTGGGGCTCGATGTTCCTTCGTCCTGTGACGGAATGTCCTTAATGCCGATCATCAATAGTGGTGAAGCACCTGATAACTGGCGGCAGGAAGTCTATTGGGAATACGATTTCCGTGATGTGCTTGACGATTCGGTGGAAAAGCATTTCGGCCTGACCTCGCATCAATGTAATCTTGCGGTGGTACGCGACGAGAAATATAAGTATGTTCATTTCGGTGCGCTACCACCGCTATTTTTCGACCTACAGGAAGATCCGCAGGAATTTGTTAATCAGGCTAATAATCCCGACTACCAGTCGCTGATGCTCGAATATGTGCAAAAAATGCTGAGCTGGCGGATGAACCATACGCATAGAGGTTTGACGGAAACCTTTCTTGCCAAAGCAGGACCGGTGACGCGTTATTCCGCTGTGCGAAAGTCGGGTTAATTAGCTATAGGGCTGAGAATTCCCCGGCATACTGTTTAACCCATTCACGCGCGGCCTGTTCGCTGCTAACAGGTATGCCCTCGATGGCTTCCTTGCGCGTACGGTAATTTTCGATATCGCTGATCTGATCGATCATCTTCAATCGCTGAATTTCATCTTCATCGTCGAATTCCAGACCGACCTCGTAGCCGCGCTGCGATTTCTCGCACCAGATAACTTTTCCAGTTAAGACAGTCTCCTTATCCAGGATAGGAAATCGAACCTTTATCGACTCTTCGATATCGAGTCGGTCGTCGGCTATAAAGGATAATCCACCGAGACTGACATTAGTGATGGTATCTTCATTGACGTCGTCGAAGTTAGGTGATGAAAAATCAACCTTTACCTGGATAGGTATGCCGGTGATCTGGCGAATGTGTTTACGTATAGTGGTATTATCTTCCATGAAATATCTAATTATCGAGTATATACAAAAAGGGATAGGCCAAGGATACCCTTTTTGGTCGGAATTAAAAAGACATGTAAGCCAGGATAATGGTTAATTTTTCAAAAGCACCGGCTGTCCATGAGGCGTACTCAGATAAGCCAGTTCCCAGGCTTTTTGCCTGTCGTTGATGATACTGGTTGAAATGCCGGTAGATTCGGCCAGCAGGGTTTCGAAAGTCCTGAGTACTGCCGCATAATATGTATCAATGTCGTCGGCCTGCCCACTAGCCTCCGCTTCTTTCAAATTTTGCCCCAGCGTTTCCGACCAGAGTGTGTTGGTAAAGACACCGTCACCAATCATCTGGTCTACCATTGCCAGTAACTGGGCCTGCCAGGCTTCATCGAACACAGGTTCACCGTCCATGCGCTGGAATGGTGTGACGAACGACTCAGGCTGATTCAAGATAACTCTCCCATAAATCGAGGAATACCCGGTCATTTTTTTGTTGGGCTTCTGGCCATAAGTCCCTGGCTTCAAATACCACGGAATAAATGTGATCGGGGCGTTCTGAGCCCTGTGCACAGGCATCGGCAAAAATATGAGCGCCGTGGTAGGCGTAAATGATACCGGGTTTGCCGCGCGCATAAGCGGGCAGGCGTGTGTGGTGGCTGGTGGTTAATTGATTTGTGATGATGCGGTCGCCAATTTGAAATTGCGGTGTCTGTGCCAGAGGTCGGTCAAAACGAGTCGCCTGCGATTGCACGTCTTTCAAAACCTGCCGGGTATCGATAGCCGCAGGTGGTTCGATGGGCGGCTGGTCTGATTTCGCGTTGATTATTTCTTCGAGAGAGAAGGCTCCGGAATCGATATAAGTCGCCGTATAGGCCTGCATCCAGGAATCGAAATAAGGCCGGGCGAGGTAATCGACCGGGTCTATGAGTTCACGGCAATGACGCCACCAGTCGATGGTCCAGCCGTCGCGGCCGCGGCCGCATTGTGCGATGGCCCACATGCGGCCTTCCCAGTCGGCGTGAAACGGCACTTCGGTTTCATTGACATCGATCGGACCGAAGCCCTGCTTGCCACCGAGGTCGTGCATGCCATCCATCAGACGTTGGCCTGTAGATTTCGATCGGTGCCTATCATCGAATTTCGCGTTACTAGCGCTGCCAGAGCTTCTTCGCTCAGGCCATCGGTATTGGCGGGACGTTCGGGCAAAACCATATAACGTAATTCAGCGGTACTATCCCAGACCCGAATTTCTATATCGTCTTCGACCTCAACCCCAAACTCCTGGAGTACACCGCGCGGGTCGCGTACTGCCCGTGATCGATAGGCAGCAGTTTTATACCAGTTAGGGGCCATACCGAGTATCGAAAACGGATAACAGGAGCAAAGCGTACAAACCACCAGGTTATGCACCTCCGGCGTATTCTCAACGACCTTTAAATGCGCCGTGGCCTTGCCCAGATATCCGAGCTGGTCGATTGTGCTGACAGCGTCGCCTAACAGGGACGCCTTGAATGCCGGATCACTCCACGCTTTGGCGACTATCAACGCGCCGCGTTTAGGGCCGACTTCTTCTGAGTAGGCCTCAACCCAGGCATCGATAGTCTGGCTGTTAACCAGGCCTTTCTCGACTAATACGGTTTCCAGAGCTTTGACTCGCAACGCCGACTCAGACGGCAGGTGGCTATGCAAATGCTGGTGTATTTCAGAAACTGTATCTGGATCGAATGAAGGCATGGCGTTCTCGGTGTTTGTGCTGATTAAGTATGCAGAGCAAAAGGATTTTTGGCAATTATATCAATCC
>JAOUJX010000033.1 GCA_029882955.1 Gammaproteobacteria bacterium | reverse complement strand
GAAAAGGGAACCGAGTTCTGGGTTCTTCTTAAAAACGATAACGAATACGTCGTCCTGAGAAAGCCCAGACTGGAAAACTATGGTGTGAGGAAGAAAAAAACCTAAAGGCTATGTATTCAAGCCGGGCTAGCTCTTACATTACTTCGGTAAGGGGTCACCCATTAGCCAACCCCGGTCAATAGCCAAAACGACTTCCTGCCGATTTCAGCATTAAGCACCATTGGGTTTAAAAAGTAGGACACAGCAGGGTTAATTGACAATGACCTGTGTACGCATCTCGGGACCCATGGTATACATGCAATTGTCAATATAATAATCGAAAATCATGCTAAACAACCTGTTTAAACCTGCCTGGCAAAGCGGCTCTGTCGAGAAGCGTCGAAAAGCGATTGCCGAACTGCACGGCACTAGTGTTGACGATCAGCAGATTTTAGCTCAACTGGCCTCAGACGATAGCGACGTTTCCATTCGTATTGCAGCAGTGCAACGCTTATCCGATGTGATTGCTTTGCATGATCTGTCAAAAGATGCTGCCAACGATAATGTTGTGGCGGCGGCTGAAAAAAGAATCAATGAATTAATGGCTACGGAGGGTGCTTTTGATGAAGCGCAATACCGTGATTTGCTGGACCGCTTTCCTGAATTACGGGTACGCATTGCTATTCACTCCTGTCTAAAGTCGATCCGAAAGGCGGCCATCCAAAATTTATTAAGTGAGTCATTACTGGATGTTCTTGGCGCAACTGTTTATACCGATTGTCGCCATTCTATTGCAGAAATGCTCGATGATATCGAAGACCTTGAGTCCGCGCGCAAGATTATGCGTGGCAAGGACAAGATCGCAGAGCGCATTATCAAGACAAAGATTGATGACTTTAGAAGTCATCAGAGACAGCTGGCCGAGAATAAATCTCAAGTAGAAAAGCTGATTGAAGAAGTTGAGTACCTCGCCGGTCACGACTGGTTACCAGAGTTCGGAGTCCGCTGCCGAACACATCGGCAGCAATGGGATTCCCTGGCGTTCGATATCGAGGATGACGACAGGCAGCGTTATCAGTTGGCTCGTCGGGTTGTCGACGCGAACTACGAGCGACAGTGTGCGATTGAGCAAACCCGAGAAGCTCAGCAGCAGATCATTGTTGAACTTGAAGATTTGCTACGGATTATAACCGGCCTGGATATAGCCGCTGCGTTCGAAGTGCTTTCGCAAACGCGGACGAAACTACAGCAGTTAGACAGGGACTGGCAGCCCCTGGCGGATATTGTCACGCCAGAAGAGTCCATACTCAGGCAATACCAGAAAATGTCCAGCGCCATACTATCAGCCAACCGGTTTGTGACCCGTGCCGCTGACCTGCTACGAGATGCCCGCGAGGATAATAGCAGGCTAAGCGAAGCTATGACGCTACTCGGCAAGGCCCTGAAAAATCTCGATTGGCCGGCTGACTTTACAGAACTTAAAGCAGCCACCGAAGTACAGCAGCAATTGGAGCAATGGCGTGAAGAACTAAAAGCTTCTAAAGAAGAGCATCAGCAGAAACTGGCGCGTGTGCATAAAAACATTAGCTCAATCTTCCGTTTTTCTCGTGCTGGAAATTTGGCGAGAGCAAAACAGACCGCCCAAAAAGTGCAAAAAGTGCTCAACAAATTTGAAGGCAAAGACCTGGCAGACTTGCAGGAGCGCTTCGAAGAAGCCAGCAAAACACTCGGTGATATGGGGGACTGGAAGAATTTTGCAACCGAACCCAAGTATATCGAATTGTGTGAAGCGATGGCGTTGCTAACTACATCAAATCAGCATGCCGACAAACGCTCGGCAGAGATGAAGTCGCTGCAACAGCAATGGAAGGAGCTTGGTCATTCAGATATATCCGAACAATACTGGCCTCGATTTAAACTCGCGGCCGATAAGGTTTACCAGTCCTGCGCTGTTTTTTTCGAGCAGCGCCGTGCTGTTCGAAAAGTCAATCTGGAACAGCGGCAGCAGCATCTTGAGGAAATGCGCGAACTACTGGAAGCTACCGACTGGGATAACAGCCCTGACTATCAGGCGGTGCAGTCCGGGCTTCACCGTATTAACAGCAGTTTTAACGGTATAAAAGACCTTGAGCGCAATGCCGCTAAAAAACAATGGAAACAGTATTCAGCACTAAAGGATGCGGTGATGACTAAACTGGAACTTGTTTACGATGAAAATATTGCTTTGAAACAGCGCTTGATTGAGCAGGCTGAAACACTGGCTGAAGCTGAGGCGAAAGTTGAAAATCTTACCAGTCTTAAATCTCTTCAGGCCAGATGGAAGCAGGTTGGTGTGACCAGACGCGGCGAAGACCAGAAAGCCTGGAAATTATTCAAGAAGCAGGGTGATATTACCTACAATAAAGTGCAGGCGCTGCGCCACGGACAAAGACATGAGGCCGATCAACAGCTCAATGCCTACCGGGAAATAATTAAGGCGATACAACAGCTGGCAAGGACTGCAAATGATCTGGCTGAAGCGGATCAGCAGTTTTCGGATTTACAGGCCAACTATAAAGCTTTGCCGGAATTGCCACACCAGCTCCCGGAAAAACTGCTGGAGGGCATTCATCGCGACTACCGTAACGCCTGCCACCAGTTCGATTTGTGCCATTCCCGGATTATTAAATCCAGGCACAATCAACAGCGTGAGGCACTACGGCAAAAGGCCGGTCTTTGTGCTCGCCTGGAAGCACTGGCGGCATCTTCCCCGGAACATCAATGGCAGGAAATATCGCAACAGTGGGATTCGATAGAATTGAACGACACCGCACTATTACGTCGTATCGAAGCGCGTCGAACTAGCGCTCGGTCAGACCTTGACAGAGAGTCGATAGGTGAGGAAAGGCGCTTGCTTTGTATTCGACTTGAAATTCTGATGGATGTCGAAAGTCCGGTTGAAGACAGGGGGTTACGCATGCAATATCAATTGCAGCAGATGAATCAGTCTGGACTGGGGCAGCAAGTCGTCGATGTCAGGAAACAAATAGAAGCAATAGAGCAGGACTGGCTGTGTATGCCGGGTGCTCAAGCCGATCAGCAATTAGCTCTGGATGAACGTTTCCAGCGTGTAATGATGTTACAGGAAGAGGGTGGTATCAGGAGATGAAAGGGGGTATTAATATTAGAGGCCGCAGCGTCGTTGGAGCGGGTCACCGAAAAACACAAGGGACTTGGGGGCTGGTTTCAATGAGTGTACGATCCGGGACTTCGATGCGTATTCGGTAAGCTTTGACTATCGTTTTGAAAAGACAGAAGAAAAATCATAATGAAATTAAACAAAGAAGAACAGTCCATGCTCAACGGCGAGATGGGCGAACCCCGGCGCTGGGCCATAGAACACATGATGAGGGTTGGGCAGTTTTTTGATGCGCCGGACTTCGTCGAAGTCACCCAGGCACATATTATGGCGGACACCGAATCACTCGGTGAAGCCGGTGTTGCCTTCCTCGAAAAAATGGCAGCGGCGCCATTAGTCGATCGCCTGGTGCGTATCCCGATGATTACCGATCCCAGGGGTATCGACTTTTGCCATTATCGGCGCTTGAAGCAGACAGATGCAATGGCGTCGTTGGAGCAGCGCGCAATTGATGCCTTCGAGTCGCTCGGTATCGTCATGACCAATACCTGTATCAATTACCAGACTATTATGCCGCCGGTGCGTGGTGAACACCTGGCTTTTGGCGATACCGGCGTGGTGATTTATTGTAATAGTGTACTGGGTGCACATTCGAATTTCGAAGGTGGACCTTCGGCACTGGCAGCGGGGCTAACCGGTCGAACACCGCGGTATGGACTACATCTCGATCAGAATCGTCGGGCAAGCAAGGTTTTTAATGTGAAATGGCAACCGCATTCCCTGTCCGACTGGGGAGCACTCGGCGGTATTATCGGAGCACGTACAGGCTCGTATTGGGACGTGCCGGTGATTGATGGTATCGAGTCTCGAGCGGGCTCGGATGAGCTGAAACATTTCGGTGCGGCGATGGCCAGTTACGGTTCGGTGCCGTTGTTTCACCTGGTTGGCATAACACCGGAAGCGCCAACGCTGGACGCGGTTTGCGATCCGATAGCTCTGGTTACCGAATCGGTTACAGAAACTGATGTCGATGCTTTTTTTGCCCGTTACGGCGGTAAGGGAGACAAGGTTGATGTGGTGGTTTTTTCCGCGCCACAGTTATCCCTGCTGGAAATGCAGTCGCTGGCCAATTTACTCGATGACAAAAAGATTCATGCAAATACCAGCCTGCTCGCGGTCACCAGTCCGGCAGTGGCAGCCGATGCCCGCCGGGCCGGATTTGTCGAACGCATAGAAGCATCCGGCGCATTAGTGCTCGAAGGCATGTGTTTTTATCAGAGCTATGCTCGTGAGATGGGTGAAGCCAACGGCTGGAAACGACTGATGACGAACTCTGCGAAGTTGACCAATATTATCGGTGGCTACGGTTACCAGCCAACGTTGTCGAATATGGAAAACTGCGTGGCATCGGCCATAGCCGGGGAGATCGTATAATGACTGCTATCGAATTACGCTGCCATGTTGGTGTCGGCCCCGAGGTTAGCGGCGAGGCGCTGGTTACCGACGATAATTTTTCGGCGCGTTACGATCTGGATCGCATTGCGGGTATATTTTCGCGGCCTCAGCATAAACTCGCAGGTCAAAGCTATGTCGATAAGATTATGGTGTTCAATACCGCCAAGGGCGGGGTAGCCTCGGCCTGGATGCTGCACGAGATGGTGTCGCGTAAGATTGCGCCGAAGGCGATTCTATTCAATAGTGTTAATCCTATTCTGGCACAGGGCGCGGCACTTGCGGACATGGCGCTATGTGATCGCTTTGAAGCGGGTGATGTGACCAGCCTGATTCGAAGCGGGGACCGGGTTACGGTTTATCCAGCTGAAGGCAGGGTCGTCATTGAGCGTTAGAGATTCGATGGGTGCCATAAGCTGAGTCTCGAATGCGGTTAACCGGGCTAAATTCAGTGCCTTATCCGCCAATATTGGCTTATGGCTTTCGGCCATTCTTTCTATTGGCAGGAATCTACGCTGTATTGACCGTGCCGATATGGGTGATAACCCTGCATGGCCACGATCTTTCGATGATGTGGCTGCCAGCTCAGATATGGCATGCCCATGAAATGATTTTCGGATTTATTATTGCCGCAGTTGCGGGCTTTCTGCTGACGGCCATACCTAGTTGGACAGGTCGACGCGGATTCGCTGGCGCACCGCTATTCGGGTTAGTGTTGATATGGATAGCCGGACGAGTGGTGATGACGATTACAACAAGCCTGGGACCGCTAATGGTAGCTATAGTAGATATGGCTTTCATACCTGCCCTTACTGTCACTATTCTGCCTGCATTGATCCGCTCTGGTAATCGGCGCAATCTTTTTTTCATTGCACTGCTGGTTTCTTTATTTGCCGCAAACCTTCACTTTCATCTGAGCGGTTCACTATTAGTTGCCCCGCTGCAATTTGCGATTAACCTGATTTTGGTTTTAGTCACCGTGGTGGCCGGGCGTGTTATCCCGGCTTTTACTTCGGCCGGTCTCAGGCAACTCGGTAGCGATGTCGGTATTCATCGTAATCAGTTACTCGATAGAATGCTTATAGTTGCCACTATAGCGGTAGTTGTGGTTGATTTTATTACCCCCGGTAGCGTTATCGAGGGTACGCTGGCTATGGTTACCGCTGTGCTGTTCACAGTGCAACTGGTTCGATGGCAGGGATGGCGGTTACGGAGTCAGCCAATACTCTGGATCCTCCATTTAGGTTACGCCTGGATTCCAGTTGCGATGCTGTTAAAGGCTATCTGGTTGCTCGGTGTCCCAATACCCGGTACTAGCTGGATACACGCGCTTACTATGGGAGCGTATTCGACTATGATTCTCGGTATTATGTCGCGCGCCTCGCTGGGGCATACCGGGCGTGCGCTGATTGCGCCGTTGACTATGGTCGTCGGGTATTATCTGTTGATAGCAGCAGGGCTTGGTCGAGTGTTTGGACCGATCTTGAATCTCGATCACTGGCGACTCTGGGTGAGTAGTGCCGCGATTCTATGGTGTCTGTCATTCCTGCTATTCCTGTTTGTATTTGCGCCGATTCTTTGTAGTCGGAGGGCCGACGGGCGAGCCGGTTAGTTGTCGATTCCGTCTTCGGTCTCTGGAGCCATTTGAAACGATAACTGACATAAACTGTCAGCAGGAATAACCCAAATACCAGGATAATGATGGGGCACTGAAGCCGGTTTAACTAATTACAATGAGCGACACTTCTAATATGAAACATCTGGCAATTATTCGCTTTTGGTACGAGGGTAATTTCTTTTCGCCAGTGTCTGCCGATGCTGATGTGTTTCGTGCTCGCGAATGGCTATCCGGTTCAGCCGCAAAAGATTTTTATCACGGCACCAATATCGAAACGGCCGCCGTCGAAAACTTTGTTGAAACCAGTCCCGGCATTAAGGCGCACTACATCTTCTGCACGGCCGCTTATCCTGCCGGGCCAATGGTTTCGGGTTTATTTAACGAAATACTGAGCCATATCGAAGCCGGACTGTCTGGACAGGAATGGGATGGTGTGTACCTGTCGTTGCACGGCAGTGCTGTAGCTGCCGACACAGAAAATCCGGAACTGCTACTGCTGGAAAAAGTCCGCAATCTTGTCGGCTCGGTATCAATTGCGGTGACGTTAGATCTTCATGCCAACCTCGACCCCGCGATTGGCCGTTTGGCAGACATTATTATTGGCTACAAGACATACCCGCATATTGACATGTTGGAAACCGCTGCAAAAGCCCTGGAACTGCTCGGTCGAACCATGAAAGGTGAAATAAACCCCGAAACACTGATCGTTCCGGCAGGGTTCGCACCGACCAGTTTTAATATGCAAACTGCTTCAGGGCCTATGGCCGCAATACAGTCTGAAGCGCGGGATTCGGAAGTCACGCACAGTTTTTATGATGTCAGTGCTTTCGGTGGGTTCGTTTACGCAGACAGCCCGCAAACAGGAGCCTCGATTGCCCTGTGTGCTGAAAGAGGTCATCCTGATGCAATCAGTGAAGCGGACCGCCTCGCAGATTTTTTTCTACAGCAGGCTGAAAAGCTTGACGTACATCTACCACAAGCGGTAACTGTATTAAAGACTCTGGTGAATGAGCACCCTGCACCCATCGCTGTGCTGGAGCCATCTGACAATGTATTTTCCGGTGGTGGAGCGGATACTCCCGAGTTGCTTCGAGCCGCGCTCGAAATTGGCGGTGGTCTACCCTCATTGTTTGCATTTTTCTGGGACCCGGGTATTGCCGCGAAAGCTCATCGTGCAGGCCCTGGTGCTGTATTCGATTGTGCTTTTGGTGGGCGCCTAAGCCATAATTTTGGTCAACCCGTTCTTGTCAGCGCCAAAGTAGGAAAACTGACAGATGGTCGCTTTGTCAATCATGGTCCGATGGAAAAGGGGCTTAGTGTCGAACTCGGACTAACAGCAGTTATGAAAGTTGGCGAAGTCCACATAATCGTGACCAGCCGCAATACTCCAGTAAACGACAAAGCTTATTTCGAGCTACACGATCTCGACCCGGCCGAATTTGCTGTGACCTATGTTAAGGCCAAAAACCATTTCCGTGCCGCCTTTTCAGAGGTATTTAGTCGTATGATCGAAGTCGAAACAGCAGGTCCGGCATCGTCCAATCTGATGACACTACCATTCAGAAATATCCCTGATGATAAGCTGTTTCCAGAAACACCTATAAAGCGAGCCGGGATCGAAGATGCTGATGCTATTGCAGCGTTACATACCGCTAGTTGGCGAAATTTCTATAAAGATATATTGCCAAACACGTATTTAGACAACGAAATAGAAAACGAGCGTACCGAATTCTGGCAGCACAAGCTATGCAACCTGCCGCAGGGTGATCTGGTGTTAATCACTCGTAGCGGAGGCGCTTTAAGCGGATTTATCTGGGTGGCGAGAAACGCCGACCCCGACTACGATACGATGATCGAAGCATTGCACGTTCATAGCCGAATGCGTGGTAGGGGTATCGGAACACGATTAATAGCGGATGCGGTTCAGCGATTAATCGAGGATGGTGCCAGCTCCGTTTGTCTGCGCGTCTTTGACGCTAATCAGCAGGCGGTAGATTTTTACCAACGACTCGGCGGTGTTGCCGATCAAAAGGGTTTTGATGACTTTACCGGGGCTAACGCGCCTGATACGCGGATTGGCTGGCATGATCTTCATGGCCTGATTTCAAAGTGTCGAATCAGGTAATGCCTGGCAATGCAGGGCATGCTCTATATCAGAAAGACCGCTCATAAAAGCCCGACCTGTTCCAGACTTGCGATTTCCTGCGGAGCCGCAAAGCGGGAGATGTCGTTCATCGACAGCCTCGGCCGAATACGCCGGGCGTCCTCAAGGGCTAATCGTGCGGCCTCGCTGTTGCCGGCCGTAATCTGAGCCAGCGCAAGAATGACCCTCGGAAGAAAAATTTTGTCATCGCTACGACAGGCGTGTTCTGCAGTTTCAATCGCTTCATCGACTTTACCCATACTGAGCAAACCGCGGGCCAGCAGAGCTCCCCAGGCGGCAATTCGATTGTCTCGTGGGCTGATACGAATACCATATTGCATTTCTTCAATGCCTTCGATCTGGCCTAAATGCAGTAGCGCTGCTCCTAATGCGGCGTGAGCCTGAGCATTGCTCGGGTCAAGTTCGACTGCACGTCGCATCAGTCCGACACCGCGTTCGAGCTCTCCCAGATCTGCGAGTGCACACCCGGAATAGCCCAGTACATCTGAATTTTGTGCGTCGAGCGCGATAGCTGTTTCCGCTTCCCTCATGGCTTCATCCCGACTCGCATCGTCGGTAACCAGCCCAATCAAATGTCCAATAGCGAGAATCAACGCGAGATAGGCGTGTGCGAAGGCTAAATCGGGGTCGATGGCTATTGCCCGGCGTAGCAGGTCGGCAGTTTCAGCGAAAGTTTCCTCGCTCCAGCCCTTTAAACCTAGCAGGGCATGACCTTTGCGATATAAGGCCCAGGCGCCAAGATCGAGCGGTGTCTTATGGTGTAATATAGCGAATTCAGCGCGGTTTAATTCGGGCTCTATCTGTCCGACGATTTTGCGCACGATATCATCCTGCAAATCATTTAATCGATCGGCCTGAATTTCAGTTTTATCGGCCCACAGGAAACGATTACTCAGCGTTTCCAGTAACTGAACAGAGACGCGCAGACGTCCGTCGCTTTGCCACACTGAACCTTCAACCACATAGTCAGTGCCCAGCTCACGGCCTACCTGACTTATGCTGATTTCACGGGTTCCATAATAGGCCATGGAATTGCGTGAAATAACCATGAAGCCCGGTATACGTGCCAACTGGATGCTAATATCTTCGCTCAAAATATGAGAAACCCACGCAGCCTCTTCGCTACCTGGATTGTGTGCAAACGGGATTACGGCTATCGATGGGCGGCCCGACCAGAGCGTTTTTTGCTGCTTTGGGTGTTTTGAACCTGATAAAGCTTCTCTCGAAGGACTTTCCAGTATGTCGATATCTGCGACAAAACGATAGCCTCTGCGACTATAGGTGGCTATATAACGCTGGGCTTTACCGCTATCACCAATGGCCTGACGCGCAGCTTTGATACAACTGTTTATTGTGGCGTCACTGACTATCTTGCCTTCCCATAGCTCATCTAATAACTCTTCACGACTGATAATCCGCTCGTGATGTGCCAGCAGATAACTAAGCACATCGAAAACCTGAGGTTCCAGAGTAATTGCTTGACCGCTCTTTAAAAGTTGGTAGCTATCGCTATCGAGCTCGTAGTCGTCAAATCGATATAGCATAGTTATCAGCCAGGAATTTATATCCGATCCTGACGATAACAAACATTCCCCACAAAATCTCCATAAAATCCCTTCCTCAAATTCAGGGTTTATATTGCTGAGAGACTAAACTATCCCGGTTGCCAGAATTTCTCTGGCAACGCTACGGGAGGGTTGTTATGCCCCTGGTCACAATTAAGGTCGTCAAAAATGTTTTCACCGAAGCACAGAAGTGTGAAATTATCGAAAAAGTAACCGATGCCATAGTCTCAATCGAAGGTGAGGCAATGCGGGCGATGACCTGGGTATTGATAGAAGAGGTAGTACGCGAGAACTGGGGGGTTGGTGGTTTTAGCACTGATCTTAACAATCAATAAAGCAGGTAACTATTAAAACGGGTCGAGATTGGTCGACCAGCCTTCAGGGTAATATAAAATTTAGGAGAAAAAACATGCTTAACGAAAATCAAGTTGCGCAACACTACTCTCACGGAAATCTGATTGGTGCAATCGAAGCGGCAGTTTCCAGCATGGGAAAAACCACAGACAAACTGTCTATCGATGATTTGGGGCCAGTGGATGAATTCCACATCGGCGGTAGAGTCGCGACCAGTAATTTACTCGGTCAGACAAACTTTGGTGCGTCGGATCATATTATCGATATGGGTTGTGGTCTTGGCGGCGCCTCGCGTTTTATTGCTAACAAAATCAATTCCAGGGTAACCGGTGTAGACCTGACACAGGAGTATGTCGATACCGGCAACGAGCTCAATCGTTGGGTAGGGCTGGACAAGCTGGTTAACTTGCAGCAAGGCAGCATATTATCCCTGCCTTTTGAAGATGAGTCGTTTGATGGTGCACTGATGCTGCATGTCGGGATGAATATTGCTGACAAAAACGCACTCTTCAAAGAAGCCTACCGTGTGCTCAAGCCAGGAGCTATATTCGGTATATACGATGTCATGAAGACCGGAGATGGTGACCTGACCTATCCGGTCCCCTGGGCGACCGACCAGAGCACCAGCAGCCTGGCCTCAGCGGAGGAATATCAGCAGGCTCTGGAACAGGCAGGGTTCAAAGCCGGTGTGATAAACAACAGGCGTGACTTTGGCCTTGAGTTTTTCAAACAGATGAAAGCAAAAACTGAGGCCAATGGCGGTCCACCACCGCTAGGCTTGCATACCCTGATGCAGGCTTCTACACCGCTAAAACTCAAAAATATGATCGAAAATATCAGCGCGGGAAATATTGCACCAATCGAAATTATTGCGCAAAGATAGCAACCCGGCAGGGTGTGTTTTACGCATCAGAAATTGTGGCGCATGGAAGGCACCCTGCCGTTGTAACGAATCTATCAACTCTGGCAAATTCAAAAAATCCCCACTTAGTCATTGCCTTGATTTCTCATTTAACAATGAATTGATCTGCATCAATCAAATTGCCATTTAGGCTGTGACAAAATGTCGCAGATAACAAAAATAAGGGCGATAAAAATGATGGAAACAAAAAACCTGCCAGTACATCCAGGCTCAGATTTTTCGCAAATTTAAAATTCACTCACCTTTGGGGCTTTAAAATGTTTAAAAAAATATTTCTAATCTTAATGTTGGGCTATTCAGCGATATCTTTTGGTGCCACGATCACGGATCCGCCTGATTTTATCTGGACCCACCACCCGGTGACGGCTGATAACCCGGAGGAGTACTATAGCGGTGTTCTGGAATATGGCGAGGCTACGTTTACCTTCGGTGGTGAAACCCTGACCACCCGCGCTTATCGCCAGAAGGGTTTTGAGTACTCAATACCCGGGCCGACCCTGCGTATGACTCCGGGAAAGAAATACGTGGTGCAATTCGAGAACCATTCGCCGTACGAGCCAAAAAGCGACGTGCATAATGATTATAAGGACCCGAATGTCACCAATGTGCATACCCATGGCATGCATATTTCCCCGGCCGGGCCTTCAGACGATGTGTTGCGTTTTTTCGAGGGCGGCACCGGCGGTGATTACGTCTACGATATTCCTGCTTATCACATGGGTGGTACCTACTGGTATCACGCACACCATCATGGCGCCACCTTCCTGCAGGTCGCTACCGGTGCGCTGGGTAGTATTGTTATCGATGACGGCAACGACGGTCTTCCAGCCAATGTTGCTGCGATGCAGGAGCAAAACCTGGTTATCAACTTTCTCGACCCGACTGCAGCCGGTACCGGCGGCGACACACTGGTTAGCGGCACCATGGGAGCGGGCTGGCACGTAAACGGTGAAGTTGGTGGAACGGTTGAAATGCCACTGAACACCTGGCAGCACTGGAGAGTTTTGGTGGCTGACCCGGAAGCCGATACCTGGGATCTGAACATTGGTTCGCAATGCGAGGTGGCGTTGATGGCGCGCGATGGTGTCTGGCGTCTGGCCGGTATACCGAAAAATTTGGCAACTAATTCGATTATAATGAATGGCGCTTCGCGTTCCGACCTGGCAGTCCGTTGTAGTGCCGATTCTGAAATACGAATCGATAACACCGTGGTTGCATCTATCGGCATTAACGGCGTCGAAGACCCGACAGTTAGTCCTTTTGCTGCTGACGGTGGCGTTTGGTACGCTAATCGCCCCGCTTATCTGAGAGATATGCGCGATTCAAATCCAGATAACAATGTCCTCTCGATTAATGCAGAGACCATCAACATGGGTGCGCGTACTATCAACGGTTCCAAGTTCGATGGCGCTGTGCCTACCTTCGACCTGTCGGCTACGGCCACCCAGGAGTGGACTATTAAGGGTGCGACAATGCATCCATTCCATTTGCATGTTTATCATATGCAGGCCCAATCGGATTGTGGCGACTACGAAGCCGGCGAGTTCTACGATACGATCTCTTCAAACTGCCTGGTTCGCTTCGACACAAATACCGCGACTTCGACTGTCTTTGATGGCGTCACTGTGATGCACTGTCACATTCTCGCACACGAAGATCAGGGTGCGATGGGATGGATCAGGTTATCTGGAAGCGGACTTTTAGGAGCACCGGATTATCCTGCGGGCACCAGGGATACCCTTTACACCGAATACTATTCGCTGGGCGGAGGTGGTGGTGAACCACCGCTGCCGACGTCTATGCTGGTTGACTCCGTCACTGTGAGCACGGTTGGTGCCGGCAAGGGTCAGAAAAGTGGTCGGGCTGTGGTGGTGGTGTTCAATGACCTGGGTTCACCCGTAGAGGGTGCCACTGTCAGTGGAACCTTCTCAGGAACCTTCAACGAAACGGCTAGCGGCACAACCGGCGCTGATGGCAGTGTCACGTTCGATACCAGTGCCAGTGCCAAAGGCGGTGTTTCCTTCACTTTCTGTGTCACGGATGTTGCGGGTGCGCTAAATTGGGACGGATTGGAGGTTTGTGGTTCGCTTTAAGACATTTCGACAGCTAGTCAAACCGGGCCGGTGGCAAACAGCAGTGGGGTTTGTCACCGGCTTCTTTTTTGGTTTACAGTTAACTTTTACTACCCGGCCTCTGTAAAGACGCGACGATTAAGGCTAGCCAACCGAGGATAAACAAAACTCCACCGATTGGTGTGATCATGCCAAACGAGCGGATACCGGTCAGTGCGAGCAGGTAGAGGGAACCGCTGAACAGCACGATGCCGAACGCGAAGGCAAGCGCCGAAATGCTCAACCAGCGCGGTGATAAATCTTTGTGTGCAGAAAGAAAACCAACGATCAAAATGGCCAGCGCGTGGTACATCTGGTAACGCGCGGCTTTTTCGAACAGGCCCAGGCCGTAGGCATTCAGTATCGGTTTGAGTCCATGTGCCGCAAATGCGCCGACAATGACCGCGAGCATGGCGAATCCGGCACCTGACACTAATGCCCAGCGATTGATATTTAAGCTCGACATATCGGTCAATCTCACGAGTTTAATTTCGAAATAATTTCAGGCAACTTCAGCCGCAATATCTTACCCGATGGCCCCTTGGGTAATTCATCGAGAAAATAAATAATCTTCGGCGCTTTGTATTGACCGACAGCTGCCTCGCAGAATGCTTTTAATTCTATTTCGGTGCAGCTATAACCATCGCGTAATGCGACGCAGGCGACGACTTCCTGTCCGTAGTTTTCGTCATCGACACCGACTGCTGCGGCTTCGAGGATAGATTCGTGCTGATAGAGTATGTCGTCGATTTCTCGCGGCGCGATATTTTCACCGCCGCGAATGATTAGCTCTTTCGAACGTCCGGTTAAGAAGATATAGCCTTCTTCATCTTTCTGGCCGAGATCGCCGGTGAGGAACCATCCATCTACCAGTGCCGATTTGGTGGCTTCGGGATTTTTGTAATATAGCGATAACAGGTTGCTTCCGCGAATGCTGAGTTCACCGACAACACCTGCCGGGCAGGGCTGGTTGTTTCGATCAACAATCTCAATAGTGTTACCGCAGGGTAGGCCGACCGAGCCGGGTTTGCGCGCTGCCGGTGGCATCGGGTTGGTGGTCACTGTGCCGGCAGTTTCGGTTAGTCCCAGAGTTTCGATCATCGGTAGTTTGAAAGTTTCCTCCCATTCTCTGAGCGTGACCTTCGCTAGCGGGGCCGAAGCCGATCGCGCAAATCGAAAGGCTTTCAGGCGTTCATCATTGCCAAATTCGTAATCGTCCTGATCGACGCGATCGAGCAAATATTTGATAATTGTGGGTACGATACTGCTCCAGGTACATTGGTATTCGGCAACCAGGCCCCAGAACTCGCCCGCACTGAAACGTTGTGGCATAACGACACTACTACCACTGTAAAGCGGTGCGGATACGGTCACCATCGCACCATTGATGTGATAAACCGGTAACACGCAAAGCGCCCGATCGTCTGCAGTCAAACCGTGGCCTTCGGCGACATTACGCCCGCCGCTGGTAACCGCGCGGTGGCTGATTACAGCTCCCTTGGGCAGGCCGGTTGAACCGGAGGTGTATAACAATAAGGCAGGGTCTTCTTCAGCAGGGTTGTCGATCAGTTCGCAAGGAGTGCCATGTTCAGGCCAGGCCGGACCGGTCTCTTCATCGGTTTCAATCACCAGAACCTCACGGTCGATTGCTGTCAGCAGTTCGTCGAGCATTTGGCGATAACCCGGCGAGACGAAAACCACTTCGGCATCCGAGTGACCGAGTACGTGTATCAGCTGAACATTTCCTGCGACTGCGTTTAGCGGCACAATCACTCGATTATTGGCCATTACGCCCAGAAATAACTGCACCGTCCAGAATCCGTTGTTGAGCAGGAAGGCGGCTTTGGTGCCTTTAGTCAACCCCAGCTCCGACAGGTGCTGGCCGATATTATCTACCGAAGTTTTGAGTTGAGCGAAGCTCAGCTCGAGATTCGATTCGGGTGTGATTAGAAAGGTTTTATCGGGCGAGGCTGCCGCATGGCGCTCAATACTGGCTCGAACTGTATCCATGTTTATTCCTTACCGTAACGTTCGAAGTAGGCACCGAATAAATCTTCCTCGGTAGGTTTATCTTCAGCGATAGTGGTTACCAGATTGGTAATATTAATGAAATGTCGATAATTCAGGTTTTCGCTGATGCTGTTACCACCCCAGGTACCGCAGCCCATGCTCAGAGTGAAGTTCAGTGCATTATTAAAACTACCGCCGTTACCGAAGGTATGCGCCTGATTAACCAGTACGCGGACCACGTCAATGTTTTCCGCTATTTGAGTCGGATGGTCAGGATTGCTGGTGTGGATGCCACAGGAATGTCCGCGTCCCTGGACATTGAGTATGTCTCGCACCAGCGTCTCTGCATGATCGAAGTCTCTCGCGCGATAGACGGTTAATACCAGCGATAGTTTTTCGTCGGTGAATAAAGAGTCAGGGTCAAAATCTTCTTCGACAAGAAAAAATTTAGCAGCTTCGGAGCTTTTGCCAAGGCCGATACCTCTGGCGAAAATATCCGCATCTTTGGCAATTAATTCTCGATTGAGATTGCCATTGATCCATAGCTTTTGTTGAATAGCGGTTTTTTCGTCGCTACTACAGCGATAGGCACCTGCCGATTGCAGTGCTGAGATTGCTTCCTCATAAACATCATCGAGAATGATAAGAGAATTTTCCGAAGAGCAGGAGGTCGAGTTGTCAAAAGTTTTGGAAGCGCTAATTTTCTCGGCGGCATCTTTTAAATCAGCACTTGAGTCGATGATTACCGGTACATTGCCGGCTCCGACACCAATTGCCGGAGTACCGCTGCTGTAAGCCGAACGAACATTGTTTTGCGACCCGGTGGCGATGATTAAATCAGCCTGTTGCATCAATAATTTGGTCAGGTTGCGCGATACAGGCTCTGGGAGTATCTGTACCAGGTCCTGCGGCGCGCCAACTTTGGCTAAAGCCGAGCGCATTAATTCAACAGTGGCATTGGTACTACTCCAGCCAGCGGGCGAGGGTGCGATGATAATGGCATTCGCGCCTTTTAAAGCCATCATTGATTTGTTTACCGGGGTGGCAGCAGGATTGGTAGAAGGTGTGATCGCGGCTACCACGCCAACCGGCTTGCCGTATTGCACCAGCCCGCGGCCTCGATCCTCGTTGATAATGCCGACGGTCTTAACTCGCATCAAATCGCGCAAGGTACCAAAGGTTTTGCGCTGATTTTTAATGATCTTATCTTTGACATTGCCGATGCCGGTATCTTCGACGGCCATTTCCGCCAGACGCCGGGCATTTTCGGGTTTGTATAATGACCAGGCTACCGCAGTCACGATTTCATCGATACGAGACTGATCGCACTGAGAAATTTCGGCCATGGCGCTATGCCCCTGTTCGATTAAGCGGTCGATACTTTGAATCTCTTCGCTGCTTGCGCCATTGACGTTACTGGATGCTGACTTCGCCACGATTGCCGTCTCTTAAATCAAGAAAGCCGCAAGTTTACAGGTTGAGCATGGCTTTTCAAATTGGGTTTATTATTTGTTTGTCGTTGCCGTTTGGGCGCTGCTAAGATGCCGCACTTTGACCGGAGATGATCTGCTTGTTTGCTGATTACGAATTATGGCTCATCGCCTGGTGTTTCTTTGCGCTGAGTTGCGGGGGTTTCATCAAAGGTGCGCTTGGCGTCGGTACGCCGTTATTGACAGTGCCAATGATGGCGCTGGTCCTGCCACCGCAGATGGCGATCGCGATCATGGCAATTCCTGTGGTTATCGCCAACCTCTGGCAATTCTCTCAGGCTGAACGTAGTAGCGCGGTAGTGCGTCGATTTTGGCCAACATTCGTTGGCATACTCTTCGGTACCTGGGTCGGGGTGAAGATATTATCGGTCATCGATGAACAAACTTTGCTAATTACCGTCGGTATTGCGGTTATTGCTTTTGCTTTGCTGCAGGGCTCCAGCTACCGGTTTTATCTGAGCGAATCGATGATTAAACCCGGTGGTAGCCTTTTCGGTTTGTCGAGTGGCCTGATCGGCGGTATATCGTCATTTTTTGGGCCGATGCTAATGGTCTATCTGATATCGATTCGCGGTTTGGACAAGAGACAGTTTGTCAGCGCCATCAGCTTTCTCTATGTCAGTGCGGTAGTACCCTGGACTATAAACCTTTACCTGTTTGGGATTCTCGACGAGGAAATGTTAATTTACTCAACCCTGGCGGCGATACCGGTTACCCTGGGCATGGTACTGGGCCAAAGGATTCGTGGGCATATCAGTGACGAAAAATTCAAAATGCTGATTATTGGGATTCTTGTGGTTTCGGGGGCTTCCATGTTGTGGCGCGCCTTCCAGTAATGCCCGGTCTTGAGTCGGCTAGACAGTTTTGTATCGCTGGTATACCATCTGGTCGCTAATTATAAAAAAAAATAGCTAATATAAAGATACTAAACTGCAGAGGAG
>JAOUJX010000331.1 GCA_029882955.1 Gammaproteobacteria bacterium | reverse complement strand
ATTTCTTTTTTCATTAGATCACCTAACTATCAGTTTCTGGATTGCTTCGCCTTAAAAAGGACTGTGAGCAAAGATAATAGGCATACTAGAAAAAGTCTATAGAGCGCTGTGTCGACGACAATATAACCCTCTTAAATTGTTCCGTTGATCCGGTAAAAGCTACCGTTTATCCTGGCTCGATATTGGTAATATTAGAGTTTCAAGACACTAGTCCGAACTGAACTTAAATCATCATTTCTATCAATATAGCCCAGTACTCAAAGTTATCAAACATTACCGGCCTTAGCCTGATTTTAAAATTAAGTAAAACTATTTATCGTTTAAATACAAATAGTTACCGAAGAAATGAGATTCACTAACCCATATGACCGGCAATCAAATCAGTATACTTTTCAAATTGATCGTTAATGTTTAGCAACCCGTTTCAACCCACCAAATTTCTATGGTTCACCTTGAAAATTACCGAACCTATAAATTTCAAATTGTAAATATTTCCATTTAATAAATCACCTTTAATTAGGGTCATAGACCAAAAACAAACACTGTGAGCTGCTTCACGTTTCACATTTACCAAACTTGACAATTAAAGTGACTTGACTCACATAAACACTGCGTCGTCAGGCTCGGAGGAACTATCAAATACCGGCTAGATTATATATACTGACAGCCATCATGACCCTGCAACAACGTCAAAAACTACTATTAATTACACTGATTCTCTGTCTAGCTTACCTGCCAGCAGGTCAAAGCTTTGCTTCTGGGATGGAGTCTATGGATTCTATGAGCGAGTTTTGCCCCGGCTGCGATATTGAGAAAACCAGCAACGAGGACAACAGGTGCGGGAGTAATGCTAATTGTCTAACAAATAGTTGTACCAGCTCATTCTCTGTTTATGAAACTGTATTTCTTAGCTCAAACAAACTGAGTTTAAATCCCAGACTTATACTTAAGCCAGGATATGACCACCCATCGGAGTTCCAGTCCCAGCCTCCTGGCTCACTGTACCGCCCTCCTATTACCTGAATAGAGTTTAGTGGCCGCGTGCTTGCACGTTCTTTATTCTTAAAAATTCAGGTATATCCATGAAAATTAATCAGATTTTTTTATTAGTTAGTGCTTTATTAGTTACTTTTAGTTTTTCCACCGCCCAGGCTCAGTCCGATATCAAAATACCCTTTATGCTTGCTCAGGGGCAGAAACTCTTCAATGAAAATTGCAGTAGTTGCCATAATGTAGATTTAAGCGGAGTCGATGATAGAGGCCCGCCTCTGTTACACCCATACTATAAACCCTCTCATCATGGCGATGAAGCTTTTTACAAGGCGGCGTTAAACGGCACTAGAGCGCATCATTGGAAGTTTGGCGATATGCCAGCGATAAAAGGCATGACAAGGAAAAAGATGGATAGCATCATCCCCTACGTGCGCTATTTTCAGAAACAGAAAAAACTCTACTAGAGGGGTACGGTAATAATGAAAAATTTTACTTTTATGGCCCTATTATATTTCGCCGCAACCGCATCTTTTGCTGAGTCCGATGGCCGCTGGTTTTCTTCGGATCAGGTTAAACGCGGCGAAGTTCTGTTTAAACAAAACTGTGCCGCTTGCCATGGCCAGAATGCTGAAAAAACCATCGACTGGAAGAAAACCGATGCCAACGGTAAGTACCCACCACCCCCATTAAATGGCACGGCTCATGCCTGGCATCATAGTCTCGAATTATTAAAATCAACAATCAGGGAAGGTGGTAAGAAACTCGGTGGTGTCATGCCCGCCTTCGAAGGGAAATTATCAGATACCGAAATAGACCAGCTCGTCGCCTACTTCCAGTCAAAATGGCCGGACGATGTCTACCAGAAATGGGCAGAACGATTCGAAGTCTCAGAATTGCCGTCTATCAGCGAAGTCGTTCAGACAAATGAGAAAAGCTCGCTCACCAGGCATCTGAGGAAACGCCTCGGGCAGTTTAAACTGGGAGAGCCGACGGAAACTGCTGCCGACGATGTCTGGCAGGTGAAATTTCAAGATCGATTCCTGTACCTGATAGAAGGTGGAAAATTTGCCATTATCGGAGATTTAATCGATCTGGAATCGGGCCAGAACCTGACCGAGATTTCGCGCCGTGACTTAACCATCGAAGAGATTGCTAAATACCCGGAATCGGACCTGGTTATCTTTGAACCCGAAGGTGAAGTAAAAGCGACTCTGGATATTTTTACCGAC
The DNA here is from genome assembly GCA_029882955.1 of Gammaproteobacteria bacterium. Taxonomy (GTDB): domain Bacteria; phylum Pseudomonadota; class Gammaproteobacteria. The sequence continues at coordinate 2,427 of JAOUJX010000331.1, read as the reverse complement.
ACCTCATGCGGCTATTGTCGAAAATTACACAAAGAGCTACCCAAACTAACCGGGGCGGGGATAAGAATTCGATATTTCCCTTACGCCAGAGGCGGTGAGCAAGGTCCTGGCTACGCCACACTCAAATCGGTATGGTGTGCCAAAGACAGGCTCCAGGCGATGACCGACGCCAAAAATGAAATCACCCATAATTTGCCAGCCGGAGACTGTGAGGCAGCAAAAGTAGTCGATCAGGGCTATATCACCGGTAGCAAGGTGGGCATCACAGGCACCCCGGCTTTGTTCAAGAAAAATGGTGAAAAAATTATTGGTTATGTACCCTATCAAAAACTGATACCAATGGTATTGAACTAGTCACTGGCCAGCCGGAGAAGTCAACGTGGACAGAAGAAGTTTTGTAAAAGCAGGCTGCGCTACTTTGGTAGGCGGGAGCTTATTAAGATCCTTACCGGGGCTTGCAAATGTAACTCCGGCGAGCTATGAACTAACCGCGTCAGAGGGGGTCTTTAGCTTTGATCCTAAGCAACCAGACGCTACCAGGGTTATGTTCTATAACCAGTCGATACCGGGGCCTGTCATAAAAATTCCCCAGGGCAAGGAATCGGTTATCCAATTCCACAATGCGCTTGAGGAACCGAGTTCGATCCATTGGCATGGCTTGCGAATCGTTAACGCTATGGATGGCGTACCTGGCATGACACAGGCCTTAGTTCAACCAGGGGAGACTTTCGACTATCGATTCACACCACCCGACGCCGGCACCTACTGGTATCACACTCACCAACGCACCTGGGGCCAGCTTGCGCTGGGTCTGGCCGGTGTTTTAATCGTAGAGGAAAGTCATCCACCGCAGGTTGACCAGGATTTTGTTTTTGCCGTCGATGACTGGCGCTTCAACCAGGAAATGCAAATAGATACCGAAAGCCTGGGCGCGATGCACGACTGGTCGCATGGCGGGCGCATGGGTAACATGATCACCGTCAACGGGCAGATAGGGAAAACTTATACAGTCTCCAAGGGCCAGCGAATACGGTTCCGAATGCTCAATATAGCCAACTCGCGCATCATGGCATTACGCATTAACGAGCCCCAGGCCTCGGTCATTTCGATTGACGGCCAACCCGTAAAACCCTACCTGTTAAAATCAGGATTAATTACACTGGCACCCGGGCAGCGTAGCGATTTAATCATCGACATTACCTCCGATCCTGACAGCATCTCCCCTATTGAGCTATTGATAAAAGATCAGGTTTACCCGGTTGCCAGCTTTGAAATCGATAACAAAATCCAGCGAGAGCAACTACTCGACAGCCCGATTGCACTACCGGACAACCCAGCCAATAAAATTGTATTGCCGGCAGAAATGAAAAACATCCCGTTACACATCGGTGGCGGTGCTATGGGCAGAATGAATAAGGCTATTTTCCAGGGCAAGGAAATGGGGATCAAAGACCTCATTCAGAACAAGCAAATTTGGGCCTTCAACGGTGTTGCGGGGCTACCCGAAAAACCACTTTTTAGTGTCAAGCGTGGCACCGCAATTAGCCTGAATATTGATAACGACAATGTCTGGCCGCATGCTATGCATATTCATGGGTATCATTTTATCGACGATAGAAATCCAGGCGAACTGAGAGACACGGCATTATTTACACGGCAGGAAAAGGGGTCGTTAATGTTTATTGCGGATAACCCCGGCAAATGGTTGATCCATTGCCACATGATCGAGCATCAGGCATCTGGCATGTTGACCTGGTTTGAGGTGGTTTAACGTGAATTCGACTATATTTTACCCACCAGATTAATAAACAAGCCCTGGCTGTCAAAATCGAGATCGGTCAGGTCATCGGAAAAATCGGTAAAGTTGTAACCGATACCAAATTTTACGTTATTACCGATATGGCGATATATCCCCAACAAAGCACCGGATCGTTGATCTTCAGCATCCGGCAATTCCAGCAACCGCGCTTCGAGCAAAGCATCCCAACGATGCATAAAATGCCAGTCGGCACGTAATATATAAAGGTTGGCACGGCTTTGTATAAAATCAAGATTTTCACGGTCGAGGGCTACTTCTCCGGAACGATGAGCATACTTACCACCCAGGCTCCAGTTTTCGGTGAGGTCGTAAATCAGATCCAGTGACAGTATCTCGCTTTTTTGAATGAAATCGGAAGGGCTAGTGCTGCCGGTTAACTGTCCCGTCAACGGGTCGGTAATCGGGTCACCAAACGGCACATTATAAAAGTAAGTATATTTGAATAATGTATTCAGACGATCATGATCGATCGGGCGATAACCGTAGCCGAGTACGACCTCGGTAAAATCACCATCGAACAAATCGCCCAGTGAACTCTTACTCTGCGAAAAATTCGCTTTTGCAATGAAACGCCAGTCAGGATTCATCTGGTACTTCAAATTATTCTT
>JAOUJX010000330.1 GCA_029882955.1 Gammaproteobacteria bacterium | reverse complement strand
GTTTTCACGCATTACGATACTCGAATTGAACTTGCCACCAAAGAATACCAAAGCGATTGAGTCAGCAGATATCAAGCTTCAACTCGAACTGGTGGTGAGGCCGGAAAGTTTTGAAATTCGTGATAGTAATCTTGGTCGCATTAAATTTCTGCCGCGCGAACATGAGAATACTAACTGGGAAAGCTTTACCGAGCTGCTGGTGGAGATTAAAAACCGATTTCCTGACGAGCAAAATATAACGCTGCTGATTGACCGGGAAGTAACCTACAAAACTATCGTCCAGGTTATGGACAGGGTAAGCAGTGCCGAAATCGTGAATATAACTGAGCTGGAGTCAGTCGAGCTGTTCCCGAACATATCGATGGGTGATGCGCCTGATCAGCCTGTTTTGGAGGGGCCCCAACAATGATGGCTATGTCGAAGCGCGCCAGGCGCATGGAGAGACACCATGAGCAACGTAAGAGACCTGCTATCAATCTGGTTTCATTGATGGATATTTTCACCATTCTGGTTTTCTTCTTACTTGTCAGTTCGTCAAACGTACAACAATTACCCAATAAAAAAGATATTCGATTGCCTACTTCGGTTACTACCAAAGCACCACAGGAAACATTGATCATCTACGTCACTAGAGACAGGATATTATTGCAGGGCAGGGAAGTAGGGACAATCACCGATGAAATTAACAGCCCTGACATATTGATTAATGGACTAGTAAAAGAGTTAAAGTTTCAGGATTCGAATACCCGTTTGGTATCAACGGTTGCAGGCGAAAATGCAGGCAAAGCGATCACTGTGATGGGAGACGAGATGATTTCCTATGAATTGATACGAAAAATATTAGCCTCCTGCCGCGAGGTCGACTATACCCGAATAGCTTTCGCCAGCTTACAAAAAACTAAATCAGGAGACGATTCCTGATGTCTTCGATGAGTTATTCAGAGCTCGAGTTATCCTGGAGCCTGGATAGCAAAAATGATCGGCGTTTCAATCTGATTAGCATTATTGTTGTTTCGCTAATGGTCAGTTTAGGGCTCATTATGTCCTCGGTGGAACTACCTGTAGTAAAACGCGAAGCAGGTCGAACGATTCCACCCCGTATAATTAATTTTCTGCTTGATAGAAAAAGGGAGGTGCCAAAAGTTGAAAAGTCTGAAATTAAGCCCAAACCTAATCCGAAACCTGAGCCAACGCCCAAAATAAAAAAGGAAAAGCCAACTAGGAAAGTGCAGAAGACTCTGACCAAAATTGAAAAAAAAGCTCGTGAGAAAGCCGCCGAAAGCGGATTGTTAGCCTTAAGTAACGAGCTTGCCGACCTGATGGAAACGGACGATATCAGCAGCATGGTAGGGGGGGCGGTTAAGTCGGTTATTTCGAGTGCTACTACCAGTCAGAAAAGTCAGCGACTACTGCTGGCCGATTCTAGCCAGGGTAGTGGTGGAGTGGATAATGAACAGTATGCCACGGTAGTTGGTAAGACCATTGCGTCGAAAAGGGAAATTAGTGCCGTAAAACAATCGCTAATTTCGACGGAAACGGTTGATAAAAGCCGGAATCAAAGCAAAACTACTAATAGGACTACAGGCGTGCGCGCCGAAGAAAGTGTTATCCTGATATTCGACCGAAATAAAAGTAAGCTATTTTCACTTTATAATCGCGCCAGAAGAACAAATCCGAATCTAAAGGGAAAAATTATTCTCGAAATTACAATTGCTCCGTCCGGCAAGGTAACCAATATTGAAATAGTGTCTTCGGAACTGAACGACAGCAAACTCGAAGCCGGTTTGTTAAAACGAATCAAAAGCTTTAATTTTGGTGCCGAGAAAGTGGAGCAGGTGACAGTGACTTATCCGATTGATTTTTTGCCATCGTAAATAAAATGGTTTTATACCTCATAATGCCTCCTTCGGAAGTGTCAGCTGGATAACCCTGAAGGCGAAGTGACAAAGCGCTAGCACGAGGAAAAGTGCGGCCGCGAAATACATTGCTGCGTTGCTACTGGTGTAATAGTCTGCCAGCGTTCCGGCGATACTCGGTCCCAACGTCATGCCAGCGTAATAAAATGTATAGAAAATACCCATTGCGATTGCTCGCTCGTTAGGGGCTAGTACCTGTGCGGGCAATGACATCACAATGCCGGCGGGAGCCACTCCTAACAGACCGAATACCAAGCAGAGCAACTTGGGATATTGGGTGCCGGGTAGCAATGCCAAACTTGCTATCGCCATCAGGGTACCAGCGAATAACAGTAGATCTGGTCTACGAGTGCGATCTGCCAACCAGCCGAACATCGGAATAGACAAAAGCATCATCCAGGAGCCGACGCTGGTAATCTGGTTAGCCACGACTATATTCTCACCACCTTCCATCAATATAGTTGGAGTAAAACTCAAATAGATCAGATAGCCAACGTTAAGTGCCATCCAGATAAGTCCTGAAAGAGAAACCAGTACGACTGACTTCAGCGATAAATTTCTTACCTGGGTGGGTGTTTCAGCCCCGCCTGTGCTGTCTGGTTCACGATAGGCTTGCCATATAAGAGCGGCACAAGCCAGGCAGATAATCGAGGTAGATAGTGGTACAACGCGCCATCCCCAATGTGCGGCCATTTCTGGCTGGAATACCTGGCCCAGAGCGAAGCCTAACGGCCAACTTGTAACCAAAACCGACATAGCGGTGGCGATTTCCTTGCCTGCAAACCAGTCCGTGGTCATTTTTGCCATATATACGATGTTGAGAACTACCCCTATACCGCTGATGATTCGTGCCACTACCATCCATGCATAAGAGTCAGCAACAGTCGATACGAACCCGCCTAAAACCATCAATATTAATCCGGTGAGTACGAATTGCTTGCCGCTGTACCAGTGACCTATAAACCCGCTGGGCAAGGCGATGAAGATGCCTGGTAACATGATCAATCCAACCAGAGTACCTATTTCACTCAACCCCAATTGCAGATCGTTTATCAGGAATGTAGAGATAGAAGTAACAGATTGAACCTGGAACGCGAGACTGGTTCTCGCAATGAACAACACTAGCAGTATGATCCAGCGCCTATCTTCCATCGCGGGATTATCCTCTGGATTTACTACCAAGTAAAATTCAAGGAGGACAGTGAAGAAGAGTATATAGCCTTAAAAATTAGTATGAGGCTCAATGAATAACCAATATGCAGGTGAGATTCAGTTCTATTAATCCGGCAACTCAGTTAAAAAAATGTATCTGATTCGCTTTCACTGGAATCCTGTTGTGTCTGGGTCAAGTTTTTGGCATGGCGATTGAGCTCGACTAGCGTGGCTTCAATGTCAGTTGCAATGCTGTCCATTTGTTCAAGTTTATCTTTAGCATCATCTTCACTATTGATATGACGCCCATATAATGCGTCTGCAGCCTTGCTGTGCATGCTTTCTACTAATTTACCGAGAGTATCCCATTCAGGATTGTCCTTTAGGGGGGTTGTGGAGAGGTCGCCTAAATACCATTTACCTAGTCGGGAGCCGGTGTAGTCACGGATTTTTTCGATTAGTTCATGATCCATAGTCCCATCAAAAAAAAGTGCATGCATACGATTAATAAATACTCGCAGACTAATCATTGCGGTCTGAATAAGGATCTGAGTGGTGCTTTGTAAAATAATGTCACTCATATCGAAAGATACCTGGGTAATCAGGCCGACCGAATGTGTAACGTTATCGGTTGTCTCTGCGAGCACCTGGGTATCGTCGGCGATTTTATGAATGCCATCCTGAACCTGTGATGTCTGACGGGTAATGTCATTAATGATCGCTTCGATTTGCTGGCTGGCTTCGGAGGATTGAGTCGCGAGGCTGCGAACTTCGTCGGCAACAACGGCGAATCCCCGGCCATGCTCACCGGCACGGGCTGCCTCGATGGAGGCATTCAATGCCAGTAAGTTGGTTTGCCCTGCGATTTTGCGAATTATATTGACGAAGTCAGCGATTTGATCGCTTGCCTTTCCCAGAAGATCCATACAGCTTGCGGTGTGTCGGCCTTCCTTATCGATTTCGTTTAAGCGGTCACTAATACTTTCGAGAATGGTACCTATCTGGTCGAAAGTCATCCGGTTATCGGCAATATGATCCTGTTGATTAGCCAGGTCGTCTGCATTTTCGGTTGAAAGCGAATAGAGTATTTCTAAAGATTTGGCATTGAGACCAAGCCGGTGGTAGCGATCCAAAGTGGCAACGTGCGCCTGTTGCTCATATCCAAGGCGAAAGTCAGCCACTTCCTTGATTTTTTGATAGAGCTCTTGCTCGACTTTCAGGCGTGCATTTTCAATTTGTAGCTGATCAATACGATCGGTCTGGTTCCTGACATCAATCTTAGCTTTTCTCTTACGCTGTATGAATTCAAACATTATTGTATTCCGTGCGATTTATGTTTCCAGGGGCTGTCTAAGCCACCTAAAAAAATTCTCCTTCTAATTATCGGCTGGCAGGGGAATATCTTAAGTTAAAATCACTGGTTTTCGGTAAACAATAATTTATCCAGGCCTCGTACGACCCCCCTAATATCACCGATTCGACGGGCTGCCAATAAAGTACCAAAAACATAGGGTACAGCACTGGAACCGGCTTCATGACGAATCACCAGTCTTTCACCGGATTGTGCAAATATCGATTCAACCGCGAGCAAGTAACTGGGA
>JAOUJX010000032.1 GCA_029882955.1 Gammaproteobacteria bacterium | reverse complement strand
CTTGACAAGTCCGGCGGCAAGCCTTCTACTGTTCGCCCTGTTATCAAAACTACAACATCGGGGAGAAGCAAGGTGAACATATACGACAATATTCTTGGTACTATAGGCAATACTCCAGTAGTAAAAATCAATAAAATAGCGCCTTCTCACGTCAACCTGTACGCTAAAATAGAAGCCTTTAATCCCATGGGCTCGGTTAAAGACCGTCTCGCGCTCGGCATTATCGAAGACGCCGAAAAAAGTGGTGCGCTAAAACCCGGACAAACCGTGATCGAAGCCACAAGTGGTAATACCGGAATCGGGCTGGCCATGGTCTGTGCGCAAAAGGGCTATCCCCTGGTTGTCACCATGGCTGAGAGCTTCAGTGTTGAACGCCGTAAGCTGATGCGCTTCCTGGGCGCCAAAGTAGTACTCACACCTGCCCCGTTAAAAGGTAGTGGCATGGTACTAAAAGCGAGAGAACTGGCAGAAAAGAACGGCTGGTTTTTAACTCGCCAGTTCGAGAACGAAGCCAATGCAAATATGCATTCAAATACCACTGCTCCCGAAATATTGTCCGCGTTTGAGGGTCGGAAACTCGATTACTGGGTCACTGGATACGGTACCGGCGGTACCTTAAAGGGCGTTTCCAGAGTGCTCAGTGATAAAAGTCCTGACACCAAGGTAATTGTAGCCGAGCCTGAAGTAGCCAGTTTGTTAAGCAGTGGCATCGAACAGAAACGTAACGATGATGGCACACCAGCGGAAACTCATCCGAGCTGGAGTCCACACCCGGTGCAGGGCTGGACACCCGATTTCATCCCAAAGTTAACTGGCGACTCTATGGCGGCAGATAACGACAAAACAGTCATACCTGTAGCCGGACCCAGAGCGCTGGAGTGTTCGCGTAATCTGGCTCAAAAAGAAGGTATATTTGTCGGCATCAGTGCTGGCGCTACTCTCGCCGCAGCACTCGAAGTCGCCGAGTCCGCTCCCGAGGGATCAAACATTCTATGCATGCTACCCGACACTGGCGAACGATATTTGACGACGCCGTTATTCGAACATATCGATGCCGAAATGTCAGAGGAAGAACAGCAGTTGTCGGCATCCACGCCTGCCTGCCAGTTTTAAGAGCCAAACAGGCTCAACGCTTTACTGGGTATTCTGGTTCAACCAGAGTTGCTGAATATTATGTTTCAGTAACGAGCGTCGAGCAGGTTCCAGGGTATTATCAAGCAGATTTTGATAAATTCTGCGAGCATCGTCAACCATGCCCGATTTCTGCAGGCTTTCAGCCGCATTAAAACGCGCGGTCTGTGCCCAGGGATCCATTGCTTTCGGGTCAGGAAGCATTGCGGATTGGAAATATAACAACGCTGCCTGATCGTATTTTTTCAGGCCTTTGTAGGAATCGGCTATCCAGAATAGTATCTCCCGGTGTTGACGGGGCTCGACTCCCAAACGCAGCAGATGATTAAAATGATTAATAACCTCTTCATGCAGGTTAACCGTCTGCATATCGAACAGGACCTGGAGAATTCGGTCTGTATCATCGACATTAGGCTCTTTGTATTCGGTAATCAGAGCCTGCATTATCTGGTTGCCTTCCTTGTATTTCCCGCCGAGAATAAGCACACGCGACTGACGTAATTGCCAGCTCAGCCGACTGGTGCCCTCCGGGTAGCTAGTCATGCCGGACATCAATCGAGTAGCTTCGTCGATGTCCGCCTTCTTCAAAGCCAGGTCGACTAGCTGATAGCGCATAATGGGTGGGATTTGATTGGCATCAGCGAAAATATTACTACGATTAAAAAGATGATTGAGCAAAATGCGCTCAGATTCGTCTATTTCTTTGAAGGTTTTCAAATAACCGCTAGCAGCGCGGTTAACCACTTCCTCGCTTCGACTCTCCGTCATTAATAATGCATATAAGGAACGAGCCTTAACAGGCGTTGAAACGGCAGCATTATTGGCCAGATCCAGCCACTTATCATGGTCACCTACCAGTAGCTCTGACCGGTTACCAACCAGTCGAGCATAATCATGGTAACTTCTCCAGAGTTGATCGGCCTCTAATTCAAACAGCGACAAAGGTGAAACCAGCGCGTTCTTAAAATGCTGTTCGAGGGCCACGACTCGATCGACCGGAGACATTTTCTCTGAAGCAAAGACACCCAACGCCCATAGCGTCGCTAGCTGATCGGCAGTCGCATTATCTTTAGCTGTTTGCGTTTTCACCAGTTTCCACAATTCAGTCTGACCTATCCGATCAGACCTGAACCTGGCTAATAAACTAATCGATTTCGACTGCCAGCTTTTCTGTTGTTCGAGCACCTGGATGGCCTGTTCATATCGTCCAGTTTGAATAAGCACAGTTGCGCGTAATAGTAACCAACTTTCGTCCCGACTATCGAAATCCTGATCGTAGCGCAACATTGAAATTCGAGCATCCTCGATTCTGCCATCTTTCAGGTAACTGGAAATCACCAGACGGCGCCAGGCCTGATAGTCCGCAATAGCGCCAACGCCGCTCTGCCAGAGCTGCTCGCGAATAATCTTTCTTGCAGTAGCTGTCTGGCCTAATTCGAGGTAGGCCTGCGCTTTATAGGTAATCGTCTGATGTTTAAACTGATCTGGAATATCCACAGGCAGGCTCTCGATCTTAACTAGCAGGCGATTCCATTGCTGCCACCCGGATAATATTTTATAGCGCTCCTGTTCCCAGAGAATCCACTCGTAAAGGTCTTCATCGATTTTAGGCTGTGCCTGGTCGAGCATTTTTAAAGTTAATGCCGGGGCACCAGCGGCAGATATCCGTTTTAAAACATCTAATCGTTCGTCGGCTACTGCTATCTCGGAACCGAAAATAAAAATAAATAAAAAATGGATAAAGAATCGGTTTCTAGTCATATTAAACCCAAAAAAAAGGCGTGTAGCCTAAGCATACACGCCTTTTAATTTATTCAGCAAACTTCGCAGATACTGAAGCTTACAACTTCTCTTTGATTCGCGCTGCCTTACCAGTCAGACTGCGGAGGTAATACAATTTAGCCTGACGTACCTTGCCGCGGCGTTTCACCTTGATATCGGCAATCAGCGGGCTGTGGGTCTGGAATACACGCTCAACGCCTTCGCCGTGTGAGATTTTACGAACTGTAAAAGCCGAGTTTATGCCGCGATTACGCTTGGCAATAACAACACCTTCGAAAGCCTGCAAACGTTCACGAGTACCTTCCGTAACACGTACCTGAACGATGATGCTGTCACCGGGTGAAAATGCAGGAATATCAGTTTTTAACTGTTCTGCTTCGAGTTGTGCAATTATGTTGCTCATGTCGCTTCCTCTAAAAAAGTCTGTCTTACGTTCTACGAGTTTTGTTCAAACTCATCGATAAAATTCTGCAATAAAGCCTGCTGACGTTCATCAAGCTCAACTGCCTCGATTAATTCCGGCCGCCGTTGCCAGGTTCGACCCAGCGATTGACGATCACGCCAGTCCTGAATCTGTCGATGATTTCCATTCATCAATACCGCTGGCACCTTGCTTCCGTTAAATTCTTCCGGACGCGTATAATGTGGACAATCCAGCAGACCATTGCTAAACGAGTCCTGCTGAGCGGATTGCTGATGCCCTAGCGCACCCGGTATTAATCGTGCCATGGCATCAATGCAAACCATCGCGGCGAGTTCCCCGCCACTGATGACATAGTCACCAATCGACCATTCTTCATCAACTTCCTGTTCGATGAGTCGCTCATCTATGCCTTCGTATCGACCGCATAAAAATATGACAGATTCGGTTTTAACCTGTTCCGCCAATACCGTCTGTTCTACCGGCTTACCCTGCGGGCTTAGATAGACCAGCCTGGCGCCAGAATTTTGCTCGCGCACCGCCCGAATCGTGTCCTGCAATGGCTGAATTTTCATCAGCATTCCCGGACCACCGCCGTAGGGTCGATCATCGACCGTCCGATGCCTGTCCAGCGTAAACTCCCTGGGGTTCCAGCATTCGAGCTGAAGCAGGCCTTTTTCAGCGGCCCGTCCAACAACGCCGCATTCGATCACCTGTTTAACCAATTCGGGAAACAGCGTGATTACATCGATTCGCATCTCGTCTAATACTATCGGCTAATTCTAAAAATCAGCCTGCCAGTCGACAATAATTCGTCGACTGACCAAATCTACTTCCTTCACAATGTCGTCGACCACAAAAGGAATCAACCGGTCTCTGTCACCCTTGACCACCATGACATCATTAGCACCGGTTTCCATCATGTCATCGACTTGCCCCAGTACTTCGGACTGCAGCGATTCTACCTGCATACCGATCAAATCCGACCAGTAGTATTCGTCCTGATCCAGCTCTGGTAACTGATCAGGCCAGATGTAAATCTTGCTGCCGATTAATTCGGCTGCCTGTTCCCTGCTTTCAATACCGGTCAGTTTTGCCAGCACCAGCCTGCCTTCAGACGTCCTTCAACCTCTAGCGTCTGAATATCATCACCCGACTTAAGCATCCAGGGGCTGTATTCGACAATATTTTCGCGCGGACTGGTATCCGAAAAAACTCTTACCCAGCCCTTCAGTCCTTGCACACCGGTAATGTGCCCAACACAGATCTCTTCTTTGCGTTGGTCCATATCGACCGGTAACGACATTAAGCCGCCTTACGTGCACCCTTAATCAGGCTGGCAACGCGTTCGCTAGGTTGAGCACCCTTAGATACCCAATAGTCGATACGCTCGTTATCCAGACGTAATTCTTCTTCCTGACCACGCGCTTGCGGGTTGAAGAAGCCGAGGCGTTCGATATAACGACCGTCTCTCGGGCTGCGGCTATCGCTAACAACCACATGATAAAAGGGACGTCTCTTGGAACCGCCACGCGCTAAACGAATTGAAACCATATTAAAACCTTTAAAAATGTCACCAGACAACAGAATACCGCTGACCAATGGGGTCAGAAGACCGCGTATTGTACCTAAAAATATTGAGCTGTGAAGTCCGTAAAGACCCTTTTTATGCCTTTTCGCTGTTAAAAAGGCATTCCTGGCGGCATTTTACCTTTTAGCCCACGCATCATGTTCGCCATACCGCCTTTGCTACCCATTTTCTTCATCATTTTCTGCATTTGCTTATGCTGCTTGAGTAGACGATTGACGTCCTGAATTTCGGTGCCCGAACCCATGGCGACCCTGCGCTTGCGCGAGCCATTGATAACCTCTGGCTTACGGCGCTCTTTAGGTGTCATCGAGTCAATAATCGCGACCATACGCTTCATTTGTTTAGTATGCGCCGGGTTTTGCATGGCCTGCGCCACTCCCGCACCCATGCCGGGCAACTTGTCGATCATGCTGCCGAGGCCGCCCATCTTATCCATTTGCATGAACTGATCGCGCAGGTCTTCGAGATCGAAGCCCTTACCTTTTTTGACCTTTTTCGCCAGTTTTTCCGCTTTTTCGTGATCGACTTTTTCATGCGCCTGCTCGACCAGCGAGAGAATATCGCCCATGCCGAGAATACGCGAAGCCATACGATCCGGGTGAAAGGCCTCAAGCGCATCGGTTTTCTCGCCCGAACCGATATATTTGATCGGTTTGCCGGTGATGTGTCGGACCGATAAAGCCGCACCGCCACGTGCATCACCATCGGTTTTTGTCAATACCACACCACTTAAGGGCAGTGCTTCACCAAAAGCTTTGGCTGTATTAGCGGCATCCTGACCGGTCATGCTATCGACAACGAACAGAGTTTCGGTCGGCATCACTGCATTGTGGATGCCTTTGATTTCGTCCATCATTTGCTGGTCGATATGTAATCGTCCGGCGGTATCGAGGATTAACACATCGGCGTTTTGTTTGCGGGCGGCATTCTGTGCCTGCTTCGCTATATCAATCGGCTTTTGCTTAATATCACTGGGATGGAATATGGCGTTCACCTCGCCAGCCAGTGTCTGCAACTGATCGATCGCTGCAGGACGGTAGACATCCACGCTAGCGACCATAACGACTTTTTTATCGACTTCAATCAAACGCCGTGCCAGTTTAGCAACCGTCGTGGTCTTACCCGCACCCTGTAAGCCTGCCATCAAAATAGTCACCGGTGGCTTTTGATTCAGGTCGAGGCCATCGTGTTGATGCCCCATGACCGCTACCAGCTCATCGTTGACTACCTTTACCAGCGCCTGACCGGGCGACAGACTGCCGATGACTTCCTGACCCATGGCTTTTTCACGAACTTTGTCGATAAATTCGCGGACTACGGGTAAAGCGACATCAGCTTCAAGCAAAGCCTGGCGAACCTCGCGTAAGCTATCTTTAACATTGTCTTCGCTAAGACGCCCCTGACCACGCAGGTTTTTCAGGGTTTTCGATAGACGATCAGTCAGGTTTTCAAACATGAGCTAAATTCTTTGCGTTGTAAGTGCAGGGGATTATAGCAGTCGAAGCAGTAGAATAAACCCGCTCTGATGCAGCCAGGCTGTTTACAGCTTAAATATCTCACTACCGCGCAGATACTGCACATTAAAATCGGGCATGGCTTCAACACATTGGCGATAAATCAGGTCTTCTTCGCCTGGCTTAAAATGCGTGAGCCAGACATCGGGGCGATGTTTCAATTTAGCAATATCTTCACCGAGCAGGCTGGGGCAGTAGTGTTTGGAGAGTTTGCTGATTTCGATTTCGCTATTCGAGAAAGCTGTTTCGACAAACAATATATCGATCTCTTCGTAGTTGTTAAGCGTATCCCACAGGGTATCGTTGGTAGTGGTGTCACCACTGAAGGCGACAGTACCCGTTTCCGACTGCAAACAGTAGCCGACCCCCGGAACAGTATGATTTACCGGAATCATCTCGAATTCGCGCGACCGTATGCTAAGCCTGTCGCCAGGTTTCATCACTTCAAAACGCAGCGAGGGATTTTCGGCGCTTGGCAATACTGTAAAATCCGGCCATATTACCCAGTTAAATATATGGGTTTTTAGCGCCTCGATAGTTTCCTGTTGAGCATGAACAACAATCGGTTCATCGTGTACGCCAAACATGGTGTCAGCCAGTAAAGGGAGACCAGCGACATGATCCATATGTGAGTGTGTTAGAAAGATATGACGTATACCCGTCATCTGATTAAGAGGTAAATCACCAAGACCGGTTCCAGCATCGACCAGCACATCATCATCGATTAAAAAAGACGTGGTTTTCAGATGTGATCCTATACCACCGGACCAGCCTAATATTTTTATCTGCATGGCTTTTGTATCAAAAGATTATTCGCTAAAAAAGCAAGTAACGACTTTATAACAAATTTCAGGAAATTTATCTCGAACACAGTGCACAATCTATGAATAAAAGTCAGATTCACTTATAGTGTCACGAAAGAACTTTTCGGTTACACTCCGTTTTTATAACCACTGACCAGAAATGATGCTCCCCACCATAGCCAGCGTACTTGCAACTTTACTCTATTGCCTGTCCGCATTTCTTATTTTTAGACAACTCGGCAAATCAGCTCAGCAGCGCTGGATTGCCCTGGCGCCTGCTTTAACTGGAACATTAATACAGGCCTTGTTACTCAACCATTTAATCTACCGACCCGATGGATTGAATCTTGAGTTTTTTGCCGCATTTTCGTTGATCAGCTGGCTGATTTCGATCCAGATATTACTCAGCGCCTACTTCAGACGAATCGAGAGCCTGGGCATTGCGGTTTTTCCAATTAGTGGCCTGGCAAGCATCATTGCCAGTCTGGATACTCATGTGCTCCTGATCGAAACGAGCAGTAGTGCCATTCAGGTGCATATTATCATCTCTATCGTAGCCTATAGCCTGATTACTCTAGGCGCCTTTCAGGCCACCCTGCTGGCTTACCAGGAGCATTCTATTCGCTCACATAAACCAGGTGGCCTTATCCGTTACCTGCCACCGATTCACGACATGGAAGCCCTGTTATTCATGTTTCTGGGATTTGGCTTTATCAGTCTCAGCGTTTCTTTGCTGAGTGGTTTTTTCTATCTCGAAGATATATTTGCGCAGCACCTGGTACACAAATCTGTACTCTCAATTGTCGCCTGGTTCATACTTGGTATATTAATGTTCGGGCGACTCCAGTTCGGCTGGCGAGGTAAAACAGCCATCCGTTGGACTTTATCCTCTTTCCTGTTCCTCATGCTAGCCTTCTTTGGTAGCAAGCTCGTACTCGAATTCATCTTATAGTAATCATATTCATGGTTTCAGGTCACTTAGCTTGAACGATATTCCTATTTATTATCTTTTCATCACGTTGGTGATTTTGATCCTGCTTTCGGGTTTTTTCTCAGGCTCTGAAACAGGCTTAATGAGCCTGAACAGGTACCGATTAAAGCATCTGGCTGAAAACAATCATGGCGGTGCCAAACGCGCGCTGGCGTTGCTCAGTAACCCGGACAAGCTGATTAGCCTGATTTTACTGGGCAATAACTTCATTAATATCGTAATTACCCAGCTGGCGACCTATATCGGCTATCGAATCTACGGCGAGGCGGGTATCGCTATCGCCACAGGGGTTCTGACACTAATTCTCCTGCTATTTGCCGAGGTCACGCCAAAAACCCTGGCGGCAGCTCACCCTGAAAAAATCGCGCTGCCTGCTGCTTATATCTATAAACCCCTGTCGCGTCTGCTCGCGCCACTGGTATGGACTATCAACTGGCTGTCAAAACTCGTCCTGTTGCCTTTTCAACAAATAGACAGGTCGCATTCAGCTGATGCACTTAATTCCGATGAGTTGCGTGTCGCGGTATCCGAAACCAGCGGCCTGATCCCCGACTCTCACCGCGATATGTTAATCAGTATCCTGGATCTGGAAAAAGTCAGTGTCGACGATATCATGGTACCCCGGAGTGAGATTATTGGAATCGACCTGGAGGATAACTGGAACGATACCTTAAAGCAGATTACCAACCTGCCGTACACCCGGATTCCTATCTATACAGACAACATCGACAATCTGGTCGGCCTCGCACAGCTCCGCAAAATATTACCCCTGTTAATGAACGACGACTTCAGTCCGGAGAGTCTCAAGGCGATCACCCGACAAAGTTACTTCATTCCAGAAGGCACCTCGCTCACTACGCAGTTGATCAATTTTCGCAAGAACAAACGTCGCATGGGTTTCGTTGTCGATGAATATGGCGATATTCAGGGGCTGGTGACTATCGAGGATATCCTCGAAGAAATCGTCGGCGAATTCACTACCGACCCTACCGCATTACACCAGGATTTTTACCAGGACAGCGATGGTAGTTTTCTGGTCGATGGTTCGACCCATGTTCGCGTCCTCAATCGCAATTTGAATATCGACCTGCCTACCGACCGCGCAAAAACACTCAACGGGCTTATTCTGGATTACATGGAATTTATTCCGGAAGCAGGCACCAGCTTAAAAATCGAGGAGTATCCCATCGAAGTGATGCAGGTGAAAAACAACATGGTAAAAACCGTCCGCCTGATGCCAGAAAAAATTAAACCAGTGCACAGCACCCAGTCCGAACTACCTCTGGCTGACCACTCAAATGGCTAGAGCATTATCCCAATTCCAGTGCCGGGAATGCGCCAGTATATTACCTAAATGGTCCGGCCAATGTTCCGACTGTAAGAGCTGGAATAGCATCGAGGAATTACCGGCCATCGCCAGCCCGGGCAAGCCGGTCACAACCTGGCATGGCGGCCCTGGCAGTACGACAGTTTTAACCTTAAACGAAATCCCCGGTTCGGACGCTCCCCGTTTCAGCAGCAATATCGATGAACTCGACCGCGTGCTGGGCGGTGGCCTGGTTCAGGGCTCGGTGATCTTACTTGGTGGCGACCCCGGCATCGGCAAATCGACCATTTTGTTACAATGCCTGACACTGATAAGCCAACAGCACAACGCGCTATACGTCACTGGGGAAGAGTCGCCACAACAGGTAAGCATGCGTGCCCAACGACTTAAACTACCGACTCAACACTTAAAACTATTGAGTTCTACCTGTGTCGAAGAAATTATCGCTCAGGCCAGCACCAATAAACCCGCAGTAATGGTGATTGACTCGATCCAGACGATTTTTACCAATAGCCTGCAGTCGGCACCCGGCTCGGTAAGCCAGATCCGTGAAAGCACTGCGATGCTGGTAAGACTGGCAAAACAAAGCAACATCACTATCTTTCTGGTTGGTCATGTCACCAAGGAGGGGCAGCTCGCGGGTCCAAGAGTACTTGAGCACATGGTCGATACCGTATTATATTTCGAAGGTGATAACTCCACCCGTTACCGTGTTATTCGAGCAGTAAAAAATCGTTTTGGCGCTGTCAACGAACTCGGGATTTTTGCGATGACCGACGAAGGCCTGAAACAGGTCAGTAATCCGTCCGCAATATTCCTCTCTCACCACGAGCAACCGGTATCCGGCAGTGTGATCATGGTATCCCGCGAAGGCACACGCCCCATCCTCGTCGAAATACAGGCACTGGTCACCGAGAGTCACGCCGGTCATCCTCGCCGTATCAGTGTCGGCCTGGAATCAAACCGACTGGCAATGTTGCTGGCCATTTTGCAGCGTCATGGCGGCATGCCCCTCTACGATCAGGATGTTTTCATTAATGCCGTCGGTGGTGTGCGCATAGCCGAAACCGGCGCAGATCTCGCGGTCATCCTGGCCATATTATCGAGTTATCGTGACCGCCCGGTAAGCAACCGTTTACTAGTCTTCGGTGAGGTAGGTTTATCCGGTGAAATTCGACCGGTACCAAATGGCGAGGAACGTTTACGTGAAGCAGGCAAACACGGCTTCGAAACGGCAATCATCCCGAAAGCCAATATGCCCAAGCGAAATACGATAAAAAATTTGAATTTGATACCTGTCAGTCATTTAGCAGAGACTCTGGATGCTTTATAATCGCCCACAAATTGCTATTGAGCGTCTGCATGCCTAAAACAACCGACAAACTGAAGGATTTTGAAAAATCCCTTGAGCAACTTGAGAAAATAGTCAAGCGAATGGAAGCCAGCGAGCTTGGTCTGGAGGAATCTCTGAGCCAGTTCGAAAAGGGCATCGCCTTAGCCAGAAGCTGCCAGGATACACTCGCCAATGCGGAATTACGCGTCGAGCAACTGATCGAGAAAAACGGTCTGCAACAAACCATCGCTTTCGAAGATCTGGATGAAGATTGATTCTCAGACCTTCGAGTCATTGCTGGAACAATACCAGCAAAGAGCCAAGCAGGCATTAAATCACTGGCTACCGCCAGAATCGATCAATCCGGTTGTCCTGCATAAAGCCATGCGTTACTCAGTACTGGCACCGGGTAAACGTGTGCGCCCGGCTCTCATCTATGCAACGGCATCGACGCTTGAGGTCGATTTACAATCGGTCGATGGTGCGGCAGCAGCAATAGAAATTATTCACGCCTATTCGCTAATCCACGACGACTTACCTGCCATGGATGATGACGACTTACGACGTGGTCGGCCAACCTGCCATATCGAGTTTGACGAGGCCACGGCCATACTGGCCGGTGACGCCCTACAGGCTCTGGCATTTTATATTCTTAGTCACGATCCCGATATGATCTCTGATAGCTCTGCACGCTTGAAAATGGTACAACAGTTGGCCCTGTTTTCGGGGTCTCGCGGCATGGCCGGTGGTCAGGCCATTGACCTGGCTGCGGTCGGCAAGCCGCTGAATATCACCGAACTGGAAACCATGCATATTCACAAAACCGGTGCGTTAATCCGAACCTGTGTTCAAATGGCTGCTTTAAGTGCTAAGAATTTGAGTGAAGAAAAATTTAACGCACTGGATTGCTACGCCAAAGCTATTGGTCTTTCGTTCCAGGTGCAGGATGACATTCTCGACGTCACTGGCAATACTGAGACGTTGGGCAAACCCCAGGGCTCTGATATTAAACACAATAAACCAACCTATCCGTCAATCATCGGGCTTCAGGCATCGAGAGAGAAAGCTCAGGAACTCCATGAGAAAGCTTTACAATCGCTGACGATTTTTGGTGAGGAAGCCGACATTTTAAGGTATATTTCGGCCTGGTTTGTAGAACGCACCCACTAGTATTCCATGACATCTGACCTGTATCCGTTACTGGACACAATCCAATCTCCAACGGATTTACGTTCACTCAAAGAAAACCAGTTACCGCAACTGGCCGAAGAGCTACGCGCATTCCTGATTCAAAGCCTGTCCAAAACCGGCGGTCATCTGGCATCCGGCCTCGGGTCAGTGGAAATCACCATCGCGCTACATTATCTGTTTGATACGCCTAATGATCGTTTGGTCTGGGATGTCGGACACCAGTGTTATCCGCATAAAATTCTTACCGGCCGCCGCGATCAAATGGCGAGCCTGCGACAAAAAGACGGACTTTCTGGTTTCCCCAAAATTACCGAATCTGAGTACGATCATTTCGGTGTCGGTCATTCGAGCACATCGATTAGCGCTGCTCTTGGCATGGCTATCGCCGCCAAAGCTAAAAATGAAGACCGAAAAGCAGTAGCGATCATCGGAGATGGTGGTATGACGGCGGGTATGGCTTTTGAGGCACTTAATCATGGTGGCTGTATCGATACCGACCTGCTAGTCATTCTTAACGATAACGAAATGTCGATATCGCCTAATGTCGGTGCCATGTCCAAATATTTGTCGCGTATCTGGTCAGGGAAAATTTATTCAAATATGCGTGCCGGCAGTAAAAAAGTTTTACAGCGAATTCCCTCAGCCTGGGAACTGGCTAAACGCGCCGAAGAACACGTTAAGGGCATGATGGTTCCCGGCACCCTTTTCGAGGAACTTGGTTTTTCCTATTATGGCCCAATTAATGGACATAACCTCGGCGATATCATCCCTCTGATTAAAAACATGCAGCATCTGTCGGGACCCCGCCTGCTACACATTGTCACGCAAAAGGGTAAAGGTTATCCACCAGCCGAAGCCGACGCCTGCAAATTTCACGGAGTCGGCCCATTCAACGCACAAACAGGTGAAGTCAGTTCATTGAGCAAGCCCGGGGTGCAATCATATACTCAGGCTTTTTCTGACTGGTTAGTACAGAAAGCCGAACAGGACCCCCTGCTGCATGCTGTAACTCCTGCCATGCGAGAAGGTTCCGGCCTGGTTGAGTTTTCCAGGAAATTTCCACAGCGTTATCACGATGTCGGTATTGCCGAACAACATTCAGTCACTGTCGCAGCGGGCATGGCTCGCGATGGTCTAAAGCCGGTTGTCGCGATCTATTCAACCTTTTTACAACGCGCTTACGACCAGCTCATTCATGATGTCGCTATTCAGGACCTCGATATTACTTTTGCCATTGATCGTGCTGGAATTGTCGGTGCTGATGGTGCAACCCACACCGGCAGTTTCGACATAAGCTATGTTCGCTGTATCCCCGGCGTTATCCTGATGGCACCGGCAAACGCAAAAGATATGCATGAATTACTTAATACGGCATACCAGTATCCGGGGCCCGCGCTGGTTCGTTATCCACGGGACAACACAGATAAACTGCCACAAATTGATACCAAAAACACGGCTGAACTCGGTAAAGGAATTGTCTTGAGACAAGGTAGCCGAGCCGCTTTGCTGGTCTTTGGAACCTTGCTCGACATCGCAATTGGAATAGCCGAAACGCTTGATTTAACTGTGGTCAACATGCGTTTCATTAAACCGTTAGATGAGGCTTTAATCGAAGAATTGGCGGCAAGTCACGAGAACCTCGTTACCATCGAAGATGGCAGCATCGCTGGCGGGGCCGGGACTGCCGTGCTCGAGTGTCTCAGCGAAAGGCGTTTAACTAACCCCTGCCTACGTCTGGGACTCGATGATCGCTTCCCTTCGCAAGGTAATCGGCAACAGGTTTTGGCTGAATATGGAATGGACAAAACCGGAATAGAATCGACTATTCAGGGGTTCATTCAGTCCTAAAACTTTCATATTCAAGTTAAATATTGGCGTCTGCTACCGTATTCACATACAATAAGTAAGGATGTAGTCTCATTTTTGATTACAGGTTTCCTTATTTATATCGAGTAATAGAGTTATGTCTGACTTAGTATCTGGCACAGTTAAATGGTTTAACGACGCCAAAGGGTATGGTTTTATTTCACAGGAAGGTGGAAAGGATGTATTCGTACATTTTAGCGCCATTCAGGGCGAAGGCCACAAGACTTTGCAGCAAGGCCAATCAGTTACAATGAAAGTGACTGACGGCGCTAAAGGCCCTCAAGCAGAAGATGTTTCACCAGCCTGAAGGGGCTGCAAAACATTTAGTTACCGGATATCGCTATCCGGAAATTTAATCAGGAGGTAATTTTTGGTTACGGTCCTGTAAGACCCGATGCGGTAATTAGTATCGGGAGTTGGCACCGCGCGAAATCACAAAGCTTCATTCATCACAATAAACTTTACCGCATAACCTGAAGCTCTCCAATTCCGATTCTATCTATTAATTATATTTGACATGAATCAATGTGAAGACTATTTGCCTATCACTTCAGGCCCAGTATAATTACCTACCTTTTTACTCAGTTATTTGCTTCTCAAACTTTCAGACAGGCAAATTTAGAAAATAGATTTAGTTATTCAGACGCGCTCAGATCCGCTAATAGCATAAACTGCGCAGAGGTTTTACCATGAGTCAATTAGACAAAGCAGAAGCGATCATCCCGGATATCCAGGGATCGGCGGATACTCGTCAGCTAGCCATTAATCGTGTTGGTATCAAAGACATACGCCACCCGGTAATCGTCAAAGATCGTTCAGATGGAGTCCAACACACCATTGCTACTTTTAATATGTACGTGTTCCTTCCGCATCAGTTTAAGGGCACACATATGTCGCGTTTCGTCAAAGTACTGAACGACCACGAGAAGGAAATTACGGTGTCGTCGTTTAAGGAAATGCTCACCCAAATGGCAGAGCTACTGGAAGCCAATTCGGGCAATATCGAAATGCGATTCCCCTACTTCGTCAATAAAGCGGCTCCCGTTTCTGGCGTAAAATCGCTACTCGACTACGATGTAACGCTAATCGGAGAAATAAAAGAAGGCGTTACCAGCACCCGCATAAAGATTCAGGTTCCGGTTACCAGTTTATGCCCCTGTTCGAAATCGATCTCCGATTACGGCGCCCATAATCAGCGTTCACATGTAACGGTTAACGCAAAAACCAAAGGGTTCATCTGGATCGAAGAGATTATAGATATCGTAGAAAGGCAGGCTTCGTGTCAGCTATATGGATTGCTAAAGCGACCGGACGAAAAATACGTTACCGAGCACGCCTACGATAATCCTAAATTTGTCGAAGATATGGTGCGCGATATCGCTGGAGAATTCAACAAAGATGAGCGAATCCGACAGTACATTCTCGAATCGGAGAACTTCGAGTCGATCCACAATCATTCTGCTTATGCACTGATCGAGTTCGATAAGGAAGGTCTATAACACACTCGTGGACGGCTACCAGTTTTCAAGAGCCTGAATCGCAATATTATTGGCAGGACGTGCCACCAGTCCTGCCTGATTAATCGAAATAGCAAATATAGCATCATCGCGTAAGGGCAAAAATATTGCCTGGCCAAAGTAAGCATCCAGAAAAGGTAAATTCGACTTCATCAATCGTTTCAGCTCCCATAGATTGATTCCCCGTTGCTGATGCGTTAATTGAAACGCACTTACCGGCTTACTAGTAGCCTGCTCGATGTCGCGATAGCGGCCACTAATACGGTCCAGCTGATAATAGCTATCCATCCCAAGGAGATTTGCCCAGCCTTTCCATTTCAGTATTTTCGCTTCCAGTCGCCATTCATCACCCTGTAGATAAACGGTATCCAGACTATGATTATCACTGGTATCGACATAATTTAATTCGACCTGGTAATTTTGATTCGATATTTTCTGAGTAGATATCAATAAGATGTCACGTTCAGAGGTTAAGCGTTGGTAGGTACTGAGGTTCGATATTACGAGTAAAAGTAAAGCAAAGCTTAAAAAGGCCAGGCTCGCCGGCATAGCGTAAAACCCTGCTTTGAGGAATCGACCTTTTCTGAGTCGACTCCAGCTAGCTAGCAATAAGAGCACGAAAATTATTGCAAACAGACCGCTCAGTATTCCGAGTACATTCATCGGTAAGACTTCCGCACTGGATGCAGGTTAAATAGCGATCCAGCCAAACCCGGTTTCCTGGTCAGCGAGCACCGGTTCTGGTAGGCCGCTGAGTTGACCAAGTTGCTCGGCAACCAAATTGCGACAATTATTATTTTCAGAAATATGCCCTGCGATCAGGCAACTTAAGCGCTCCTTATTGATTTTTCGTAACAGCGACATCGACTGACTATTAGAGAGGTGCCCCAGATCCCCACCAACTCTCTGTTTAAGGGAAAAAGGATATGGCCCCTGTTCAAGCATGACTTCGTCATAATTAAATTCCAGTAACAGTCCGTCCAGCTCGTGATAGACATCGGAAATATGGCTGGTGATATGCCCCGTATCGGTCAAAATCCCAAGCATCTTACTATTCTTACTATCCCTGAAAATAAATTGTACCGGTTCACCTGCATCGTGCGGTACCGTAACGGGTAATACTTCCAGACTACCAATAGTAACCTGCTGACCTCCCCGAAGGCTGTTATAAGCGCAATCGTCATCGAAAGCACAGCGTGCGGTACCTCTAGTGCTCCAGATGGGGATATCATAGGTTGAAGCCAGACGAGCGACGCCGCCACTATGATCGGAATGCTCGTGCGTCACCAGTATCGCGTCGATACTTTCTGGAGACATTGCCAGTCTTTCCAGACGTAACTTAAACTGTCGCAACGAGAATCCGCAGTCGACCAGGATTGTAGTTGAATCGAGACTAACTAGCGTGGCGTTACCCTTACTACCGCTACCTAGCGAAGCAATTTGCATCGGTTACTTAACACGCTCGTAAATCGTGGTCAGAAATTCTATCGCTTCACCTGACTGATCGAAATCCCCACTGAGGTTTTCAATACTTATCCTGGTCTGATTATGAGTTTCTTTGGAAACAACCAGCGCTATTTCTTTATCTACTGTCCTGGGCTTGTTAAAGAATGAAAAGAACCCACTCTTTTCCTCGATTTGATAATTCGTTCTTACAATGGCAACTCGATCACCCGAAAACCCTCTATCCTCATTGGTCGAAAGAACCTCAATGTCCAGCCGACTCAATTCATGTAATAACCGGTTCCAGGTCTGTTGTGGTGTGGCTCTCACCAGCAGGTAAGTTTCGTTTTCCGAATTATCCACCTGCATTAAAGCGCGAGGCTGGAAGAGCTTTATATTAGACACTTGCTGTTCAACATCGCTTTGCTGCAAGCCAAGAAATATCATCAGGCGTGACAACATCTCGACTTCGAGCTCGGGTTCCGAGGGCCGAAAACCCCAGTCGTCGCGAGTTTTCTTTGTCTGTATTCCCCACTCGCTTGCTACATCAGTCTCGGACTGAACAGTAGACTCTTTGGGGGAATTTCGAGTACCGCGATGAGTGATATATATCCGGGTTTTATCGTCGTCAGCGTCTCTGGCGATACGTGTGCGGAACTGATCCTGACTGTTGGATAAATTCTTATTGCCAAATAACTTTTCGAATATACCGAGCTCCTTTTCATCGATACCCTCTTCCTTAAAAACCCAGTCTGTCTGCATGATCCCTATCACCGGCTCATCCTTTTCCAAAGTAAAGCCTTCGGCAGCCCAGAATGCCTTAATGAGTTCATAAAGATTATCTACCGAACCCTCTACCGACAACCAGTAAAAGTCGGCGCTGCCTTCCAGTCGAAGTGTATCTACCTGAGCCAGTACCGGAATCTGGTTAATGGTTTCGCCGGTACCAGCAGAAAAATTATCAGGGATATCAAACCGTTCACTGAGTATCGACTGTGTCAGGTCGGGGGGG
>JAOUJX010000329.1 GCA_029882955.1 Gammaproteobacteria bacterium | reverse complement strand
CGAGAAAGACGTCGATGCAGCCGTCGATGTATTACTCGCGCGCGACGACATTAGTAGCGATAAGGCCTGCCTCTATTCGCATACTCGCGGCGGCTATTACAGTTTAAAAGTCGCAACCACCTTCAAACGGCAGGAAAACGAAATCGCCTGTTATGTCTCTTATTACCCGCATCTTCAGGACCCGAATGCGCCAGAGCCACAACAGGTCTACGGCTATGCTCCGGAAATCGATGGCCTGATCCTGCCCATGCTGGTATTTATCGGTGACGAAGAACAGTATCAGCGCCGCCGTGTCATCGAAACAAGTATCGAGGTAATGCAGAGCAAGGGAAGAGAGGCCCGTTTAATCATTTATCCGGGCGTAGGTCGTGGCTTTGATTTTCGCCCAGAAAACGTTCGTAGCTTTGCTGACGATCTAGCCTCTAAAGACGCCATACAAAGAGCCGCCAGATTCATGCGTGAACATCTGTCGAGAATGGCATTAAGCGGCGAATCGCTTTACAACAGTGATAAAGCCCCGCAATCCACGCTCGAAGCGATGAAGAGCAGAGCCCTGGAAAAGGCGGAAGGGACACGTGTCGTCCTGCCTGATGAAACCTTCGAAGAGATGAAAGTAATTCAGCGCCGCCGAATTTCCGGCTAAGCGTAACGCGGAGCAGGTTTTTCGGATGATGGAGTTTGAGTTTTAACACTTGCGATGGTACCAGAAGGCTCAATTTTTTTATTGGCCTGAATACCACTGACGATAGCTATGGCCGGAATTCGCTTTGCGGGCGTTGGAAGTTTTGCGGCTTATGTTATGGGAGGAGCCGGCCAAATTGCGCCCTTCATTGTTATGATTACTTTAGAAAAATTGATAATGTGATGGCCTTCACCGACAATAAATAAGTTATATCTATACTACGACTTAAATCGTCCCGGGCTTGTCGGAGACCGTTTAAAGGATTACGCCTACCCTTCGCAGCCAAACTTAAACTTTTTCGGGTTGGCGATACCGAGAAAACAAAATTCATTTATTACTTAAAGCAAGTACCCGAGATTTTCTAGATGGTGAATAAAACTTACGACTTATCCAGTAAGGAACAAACAGTCTTACCAGTAGACGACATAACCCTGACTCGAATGAGCCGGGACGAACTGGAAAAAGAACTTGAACTTTACAGGTCTCGGAAATTACAACTAACCGCTATCGATCACCTAAAGAATATCGGCTCTTATGAATGGTGTTACGATAGCAACCAGCTTATTAGCTGTTCGAAGGAATATGCCAGTATTTATAACAGGTCACCAGAGCAAATGCTGGAAGCCGAGAGTTCATTCGAGAATTCTCTGCTGGGAGTGCACCCAGATGACAGGGAATTCTATCGTCAAAAAACTGAAGACTTGTCAAATGCCGATCCACTGGAGCTTGAATATCGTATTATCCAAAATGGTGGGGGGACTCGTCACGTCCGCGAAACTTTTGCGGTCAACACTGATGATAAAACCGGATGCACCCACGTCTATGGTATTTTGCAGGATATCAGCGAATTAAAGGACCATAGAAAAGCCCTTGAATACCGAGAAGCATTAGCACAACAAGCTGAATTAATCACCGATATAGGTCACTTTATTTTTAACGAAATTCCGGGGACCTATAGTTATGTCAGCCCCGGATATGCTCGGATATTCGGGTTTACACCCGAACAATACAAAGTAAGAATTCAATCTCACAGCGATGACTACGATGACATTTATTCGGAAGATCACGCACATGTAAAACAGATATATGACCGGTACACCAAAGATGGCGAAGCTTTCTCCGTAGAGTATCGAATACGCCACGCCAATGGCGAATTACGTTGGGTGAGGGAACGTTGTACCGCTCACTCTATAAGGGATGGTGAGATTATCGAATCACTAGGGGTATTACAGGATATAACTCACCAAAAAAACATCGAATCTGAATTGCTAAAAAACCAGTCATCCTTAGAAGCGACTGTGGAAAAGCGTACTCTAGAATTGGGAAAAATGGTAAAACTATTAGAGGTATCCCGCAATTCGCTAGAAACTACGGTCGAAAGTCGCACACAAGAATTAGCGACAATAGTCGCTCAGCTTAAAAATGAAATAAAAGAGAGAGAGAAAGTTGAAGCAGAGCTACATTTTCTTGCCAATCATGATGCATTGACGGGGTTACCCAGTCTTAGGTTATGTTTGGATCGCCTGGACATGGCAATTGCCGAGGCAAAACGAAATAATCAAAATCTATATGTAATGTTTATTGACCTCGACGGCTTTAAACAAATCAACGACAGTTATGGCCACGACTATGGTGACATCGTGCTTAAGGAGTCTGCAAACCGTATCAGAACTGAAGTTCGAGAAACCGATACTGCTGCACGAATCGGCGGAGATGAATTCATGGTCATATTGACCGGAGTTACTGAACTAAAAATCATCGAGCAGATCGCGAGTAAATTAAATACCCATATCTCACAAGACATTATAATTGAACAGACAACACTTAATATACGAGCCAGCATCGGCATATCTGTTTACCCGCTTGATGGCATGACAGCCGAAGAATTGATCAAGCAGGCCGATGCAGCGATGTATAAGGTAAAGAAAAAGGGTAAAAACGATTTCGGATTTATTAGCTCAAAAAAACAAACAAAGAGAAATATCAGTCTATAACCGTACCGACGATCCACACGCTTCGGCCTAAAGTTATATGCCCCACATAATCCGACAGATGGCATTTTTCGATGAGCATCCTGGGAGGATCGCGCTTTCGTTTAAGCCGACAGTACCGAGCAGCAAAATATTGATCCATCTCAAGACAATTAAACTCTAAAAATACATGCTTTTCGTATGGTATTATGGTACGAGACATATCATCATAAGGCTATATAAACATAACAATGGAAGTCAAAGCAGAACAGATTAAAATTGTTTACTCAAGTGCGATCATGGGACTGCTTGGGCATTTTTTAGCAGCAATCCTAATGGTCTATTTTCTAGTTGGCCATGTGCCGGACAATGCAATAATCATTTGGGCATCTTCAATACTACTGGTTCTTGTATTTAGAGCGATAGTTATCTATCTGTATCAATCCCAAAACCAGAAATCCAATCCTGATTTCAATACCAAGAGATGGTTAGTTGCTTTTCAGATCGGTGTTTTTGCCTCTGGAATTCTTTGGGGATCATGTATCTATTTTGCAGAGCACTATCAATTATATGATTTCTACTTTTTAATCCTGGCTGTTGGATTTGGCTTAGCTGGTGCAGCAATTTCAACACTTGGTCCAGTATTTTCCATATATTTTCTTTTTTCATTTCCGATGTTATGCATTATTGCCCTGGGAATGATTCTGACCGGTAAGCCTGTATATTTTGAAATCAGTATATTTAATTTTTTGGGTTTGGCTTTTCTGAATAATGCCGCATACAGGCATAGCAATAATCTAAAGGAAAGCATTCTCAAGACCAGGGAGGTTGAAAACTCTCAACTGGAAATCATCGAAAGATTGGGAACAGCCGGAGAATACCGTGACAATGAAACAGGAATGCATATTAAAAGAATGAGCCATTCCAGTTTTTTGCTGGCTAAGCAAGCAGGATTACCCAACAATATTGCTGAACAAATATTAGCAGCCAGCCCGATGCATGATATAGGGAAAATTGGTATCCCTGATAACATTTTACTGAAGCCTGGGAAATTGACAGCCGAAGAGTTCGAAATCATGAAATCTCATACATCTATGGGAGTCAAAATTCTGGAGAATCATGAATCTGATTTAATGGAACTGGCAGCCAAGATCGCTGGCAATCATCATGAGAAATGGGATGGAAGTGGTTACCCTAATGGCCTGTCAGGTAGCCATATACCCATAGAAGCGAGAATAGTGAGCATATGTGATGTTTTTGATGCATTAACTTCTGCGCGACCTTATAAGAAAGCCTGGTCACACAATGATGCTCTTGAGTTTGTTCGGCAAGAGTCAGGAAAATATTTTGACCCCCATCTTGTTGAACACTTTATGGAAATTTCGCCACAGGTCATTGAATATACCAATAAGTACCAGGATGACGAAACAGATTGGACTTTTTGGAAACCCCCAGAGTAAGGTCTACAATTCCCCCTCTAAAAAATGAGGCACGTTTATTTAGTAGAATTGAAAGATCACAATGTGCCGTTTTCTGGCCTACACTATAGGCTGTCTGAACGTCTCTTGAGGTTCGAGTCCTGCCGATCACGGATGGTTTTTGGACGGCTAATTTCCCCGACTCCTGCCTTTCGATTTGAGGTGATAGATGGCTAAAAAAAGGCCAACTCAGGTCATTTGTAGAAGTTTAGACCTGATCTGACAGTTGCGATCGCAGTTTCTACCTGGAATCAGCCCGGTAGGATGATGAGATGGTCTCCTCTCCACCTATATACGGCATTGAGCATATTTTAACTGCTGTATCAATCTGCTGTGCATTACAAACTAAACAGCCAGTACTCACAAGGTTTAAGCTCATCAACTCCGCTCATCCAACCACTCACCAATAACCGGTGGAATAGTTTTTTGCGCTGAGCCGCTGACATAGATACCGATATGGCCGCCGGGGAAGGAAAGCTCGGTGTAATCCTTGGTACCGACTACTTTTTCCAGTGCACGCGACGCATCGGGTGGCACCAGGTGGTCCTGTTCGGCGAAGATATTCAAA
>JAOUJX010000328.1 GCA_029882955.1 Gammaproteobacteria bacterium | reverse complement strand
TTACTAAACCTATTTCAAAACCTGACGATTACGCCGTTGCTGGATAAGACGGTATAACAGAACCAGCAACAGCAGCAGTACTGCAATCGCCTGCTGATAACCAATACCGAAGATGTGTGCACCGTATTGCTCCAGCGCGCCAATACCCAGGCCAGCCGCGATAACGCCGGGCAGATTGCCGAGCCCGGCAGCAGTCACGATAACAAATGCGCGAATCGAATAGGATATTCCGTAAAACGGCTGGATCACCCAGACCATCACGATAATTGCCCCGGCAGCGCCGCAAATAGCCGAATTCAATGAAAAAGTAAAAGCGTATACCTTCTCGGTATCTATACCCATGACACGCGCCGCGCGGGCATCCTGAGCAGTAGCCCGGATAGCCTGCCCCATGCGGCTCGACTTCATGAAAATAATGACCCCTGCAGCCAGGGTAGCCGCCATCAGGACACCGATCAGCTTGGCTATCGGCACATCGATAAAACCGTCGAAGAAATAGAGCACGTCGTAGTCGAGATCGACGCTTTGCGTGTCCGAACCAAACATCAGGTTGAGGATCTGCGCCATCATGATTGCCAGGCCGAAGGTAGCCAGCAACGAGGTGAACAGATCGCGTTCGATAACGCGCGATATAACCAGCTTATAGGTTACCCAGCCGATGCCCCACATGACAACAAAAGCCACCGGAACACCCAGCAGAGCCGGAAAGCCTTGCTGTACCAGCCACCATGACACATAGCCACCGGCGATGACGAAATCGCCCTGGGCCAGGTTCTTGACGTTCATGACGCCCCACACTAATGCAAGGCCGTAGGCTGCTAGCGCGAACAACGCACCAACCATAATACCGTCGAGGATAATTTTAAGGTTTACAACTGGGAACTCGAACAGGAGCCCAATGTTACCGAGGATTTGATCCATTGATATGTCCTGGATAATGCGAAACCAGGGTGCCCGCTACGGCGCCCCGGTTTCGATCCGAGTTTCTAATTACGTGGCCAGTTCAGCTTGTGCGAAGCAAACGCCGAAGGCGCAACTACGTTGTATTCGCCGTTTTGAATCTGGCGTAAAACCATCGGCTTGGCGATGTTATTACCATTTTCCGAAAACTTGATATCACCGTAAAAAGTTTTCAAATTAGTCGCCGAGATCGCATCGCGAACTTTCTCTTTATCCAGCGAACCCGCTCTTTCAAACGAATCTTTGAAAACGTAGACAGCAGCTGAAGCCTGTGCGGTCTGATAAGGCACCTTTTTGGTCGCATATTCGGGAAATGCTTTCTTGAAGTCCTTTTCATAACCTGCTGCGGTACCGAATAGTGGATCTTCATAAGATAACGATTCGGCCCACTGAGTAGAACACAGGATATCGTTTGCTGCTGCACCAAATTTCCCGGTAACATCGGCCGCTTCGCAATGCGTCAGGGCAATCATTGGCACCTTGATATTTTGCTCACCGATTTGTCGTACGCCAGTAGCCGCGCCTTTCGAGTGACCGCTGATAATTAACACGTCGGGTTTTAGCAATTTCACTTTGGTGAGGATTGCGCTCATGTCTGACAGGTCACGCGGTAACTTCTCATCGATAACGACTTTCATACCGTAGCGCTTCGCATCATCAAGTACCCCAGCACGTACGTCGAGGGAGAATGGATCATTCTCTACCGCCACTGCAATCTTAACGGTAGACGCCTGCAAGCCTCTTGATTCGGCTTTTTCCGCCGCTAGCGTTATCGCCGATGCTAAATACTGTTCTGAAGTAGACAATACTGCGAACAAATACTTGTATCCCTTGTTAAACAGTGAGCGCGATGCACCCTCTGCCTCAATCATAGGGATTTTGTATTTTTCGGTTACCGGTGCAATAGCCTTGGTCATACCAGACGAATATGGCCCGAGCATATACTGGACATTATCCTGGCTAATCAATCGCTCAGCGAGCGTAGCACCACGATCACCCTTAGATTCATCATCGTAATAGATGACGTTAAAGTTGTAACACTTGCCATCGATCTTGACGCCGCCGTTCTCTTTTATTTTCTGGATAGCATACTCGTAACCGTTTTTAGCGTGTATACCATTGGTCGCATATTTACCGGTTAATGAAATTGCCGATCCAAGTACAATCTCTCCACAAGCTGCCAGTGCACCTTGCGACATTAGCATCGCACTGCCTGCTAGCAGGCCGGTTAACAGGGTTGTTTTCTTCATTTCACTTCCTCCGCCGTTTTTAACGACTTAATTATATTTAGGTATTTCGTATACAAGGACGGGTAATAGTAAGCAACGTGAATACAGATAGCAACTGTCTCTTTAGAAATAGGACAGACAACCGGGCCGGGTGTTCGTCACCCTGGTAGAAAATAAAATCTCTATTAATATCGCCTGGAGTCCAATTTGCAGCTGTAACCTGCAATCTGACCATGCCGTAAGTTATAACCCCATGGCAGTATAAAACAACATATCAACCAGCAAGAAATGTCCTCGACACAGCCAAACGGAACCGAAAAACACCAGCTATATTACAAACCTGTAGAACTCCACTTTCGATATATAATCACTAACCATGCAACCCTACGACTACATCATCATAGGCGCCGGCGCTGCCGGTTGCGTACTCGCCAACCGTCTCAGCGCCAATTCCAACCATAGCGTCTGCCTAATCGAAGCCGGCGGCAGCACCGACAGTCCATTAGTCAAAATACCGGCCGGTGTTTTCGGCCTCTATGGAAATCGACGATACGACTACACTTACTCCGGCGTCCCGCAAAAACACCTGAACAACCGTATTATCACGGTCAATCGGGGCAAGGGCCTCGGTGGTTCCAGCGCGATAAACGGCATGGTTTATATACGTGGCAATGCGAATGACTATGACAACTGGGCGGCTCTCGGTTGCGAAGGCTGGGCTTACAAAGATGTCTTACCCGTCTTTAAAAAACTCGAAAATAATCTGTTACAGCAAGATCCTCACTATCATGGTTTCGACGGCGAACTGAAAGTAGCCGCACAACAGGACCCAAACCCGGTAGCACGCATTTTTGTCTCGGCTGCCGGGGCGGCAGGATTACCAGAAAATACCGATTTCAATGCCGGCAGCCAGTCAGGCCTGGGTATCTATAACGTCAAGCAGCACAAGGGCGAGCGTGTCAGCAGCTATACTGCTTTTGTTAAACCGATATTACACCGGACTAACCTGACCATATTAAAAAATTGCGAAGTCCTCTCGTTGAACATCCAGGGCAGTCGGGTCACGGGCGTCACGTTAGAAAGAAACGGTAAGCAGGAACCCTTCAGCGCTAATCGGGAAGTCATCCTCAGTGCCGGCGCGATTGCTTCACCGCGCATCTTGCTTGCCTCCGGCATTGGTGATCGACAGGCACTGCAAGATTTGAATATTCCCTGCCATCAACATCTGCCGGGTGTCGGCGAAAACCTACAGGACCATATCGACAGCATGGTCACGGTACGGTCTAACCGACCACTATCGATCGGGGTCTCCTGGTGTCGAATGCCGAAAGTATTTATCGCACCGTTTGAATATCTATTTCGACGTATGGGCTGGTGGACTACCAATTACACCGAAGCTGGCGGGTTCGCGAAAACCTGTTACGCCGGAGAAGACCCGGATATCCAGTTCCACTTCACCCCGATTTATCGCAGCCATCGAGGCAGACGTTTCGAATTCGGTCACGGCTATTCGCTTTTCACCTGTGTATTACGCCCTCATAGTTGCGGCACGGTAAAATTAGCTGATGACGGTAGCCGCAGGAACGTCCTGATTGATCACAATTTTTTTGCCCATGAGCAGGATCAGAAAATACTCATCGAAGGCGTGAAGAAAGCGCGCGAGATTCTTGCTTCAGCCAGTTTCGATAGCATCCGCGGCGAGGAAATGGCACCAGGTAAAGACGTACAGACCGATGAACAAATACTGGCTTATTTAAAGGCGACAACAACCACGGTTTATCACCCTGTGGGTACCTGCAAAATGGGTGTAGATGATATGGCGGTGGTCGACCCGCTGACGCTAAAAGTCAGAGGCATGGATAATTTACGCGTCATCGACGCATCGATCATGCCGAAACTGATCAGCGGTAACACCTCGTCGCCAACCATGATGATCGCCGAAAAAGGGGCACAAATGATTCTGTCGAACTCAATTTAAAATACGGCAGCGGTACTCAAAATACCACTGCCGTTTTTGACTAGACCAGCTTATCCCGAGGCGTATCCCCCGCAAAGAAAGCCTCGATATTTTCCACCACGCGCATACCCATGGCATAACGGGTTTCAGAAGTCGCGCTTCCCAGGTGCGGCAATAACACCACGTTTTCCATCGCCATCAATTCTTCTGAAACGGTCGGCTCTTTCTCGAATACATCGAGACCGGCTCCGGCGATAGCACCCGACTGTAATGCTCGCACCAGTGCGGCTTCCTCGACGACATCACCGCGCGCGGTATTTACCAGGAAGGCACCCGGTTTCATCGCGGCAAAGGCATCGTCGCTAATCAGGTGATAGGTAGCTTCACCACCCGGGCAATGCAACGAGACGAAATCGGCATTAGCAAACACCTCTTCAGGGGAGTTGCATTGCGTCGCGTTCAGCCCCTGCAAATCATCCGCAGCAGGCGGAAATGGGTCGTGGAAAATAATCTTCATATTAAAACCGTGCGCGGCACGGGCAGCTACCGCACGAGCAATTCGA